>JACCRS010000036.1 GCA_013813435.1 Gemmatimonadales bacterium | reverse complement strand
TGCGACTGGCATGGGCCTGGAGGCGGATTTGAGTCGCCAGTCATCGGGATTGCTTCGGGCCCTGCGCGCCCAGGCTCTCGCATTGACTCTTTCCGCACTTGGGCTCGGCTGCTCTTCGGGCGGCGCCATACCCAAGAGCCAGCATGCGCGCCTGGAGCAACGGGTGGGAAGCGTCCTCGTCACGGTTGAGTACAACCGCCCGGTGGCGCGCGGGCGCCGGCTCTTCGGTGGCATCGTGCCTTACGGAAAGGAATGGAATCCCGGCGCGGACGCGGCGAGCACCATCGGCTTCAGCGGGGATGTAGAGCTGGAGGATCGCCCGGTGCCGAAGGGCACCTACAGCATCTGGGCGATTCCTGGCCCGGAGGAGTGGACCTTCATCCTGAGCCATGCCGCCAAGGTGTTTCACGAACCCTATCCAGCGGGGAAGGATGCCCTCAGAATCTCACTCCGGCCGGAGACGGGACCGCACGTAGAGACGCTGGGCTTCTATTTCCCGATGGTGGACGCCGACAGCGCGCTTCTCTACCTCCACTGGGGCGAGACGATAGTGCCGATCCGCATGCGTGCTGGCGCTGGACGAGCGGTCGCAACCACCCGACGAAGTTGGCGGGCCAGTGAGCCCCGGCCGTGACATCCATTGAGAGGGGTATTCCGCAGTGGCAGCCGTGGGCGGCCATCGGGGGCTTCGCCCTGCTGCTGCACTTCCCCCTTTACCTCGCCAGCGGCCTGGCCATCACGGCGGGATTGGAATGGCTGAACGTCCGCCTCGCTCCGAGCCTGCAATGGATCGTGATCCCGATCCTTACACTCTGGCTGGCGCGGCGCCATCTCGGCTGGAGTCCCTACGCCGTCGTTCTTCATCGCTCCGCATCAGGACCAACCGGGGCGAGTCTGAGCCCGAGCCCTTGACCCTATAGTCGAGTAGATGGTCTAGCTTGCCTCCTGAGGCGCCCCCGAAAGGCGACGCATAAGCCGGGTGGGTGGTTCAGCAGGGATCCGGGTACCGCATCTACGGCCCGGAGATCGTCGAGCGGCTCCGGTTTGTCCGCAAAGCTCAGGCGGTGCGGCTCGCGTTGGACGAGATCAAAGAGATCCTGGATCTGGCGGACCAAGGCACCTGCCCGTGCGGCCACGTCGAAGTGGCCTTGATCGACAAGTTGCGCGGCCTGGATGCCCTGCGATTGTGGCCCCGGGAACCCTTCGACGCCTGAGAACTTGAGGGTGGCATGGCGCACCCGTCCAGCACCGTCATTCGACGTTGACAGTGCCGGACATCACCGCCCGGCCATGCACCGTGCAGATATAGGTGAACGAGCCCGGGTCCGAGAAGTCCCGGCTGAAGCTGCCAGAGATCTGCGTCGCCGAATGCGGGGGACCCGCGTCGAAGGTGACGTTGTGCTGGTTGCCTCCGCTCCAGTTCCAGACCATCTGCGCGGTTCCGTTGGCGCGCGTGACGGTTACCGTGGCTGGCTGAAAGAAGTTATCAGCCACCCTGACCGGTCCCGCCTCGGGCTCTGGTTCCGGGCCGCTAGCGTCGTCACCACCGCACGCTGCCCCGAGGAGTATTCCGACCGACCAGATCCATACAGGAACGACCCTCATAGGTCCTCGCAAGTCCGGGTGCTCCCAGGTTGAGACACCGCGCCGCCAGGAATCCTTCCGTTCGGCGATCGCACTCGATATCAGAAGTGGAGGCGGAGCTCGAGCAAGACCCGGTCGAGATCCCGGGTTGCCTGAGGGATGTCTTCATCCAGGATGTAGAAGCTTGAGACTTGAAGGAACGGATTGGGAAACGCTTCGAGTCCAAAGCGCCAGCGGATCCGCTCATCTTCCGCGACATCGCGGTTTCGGTCGTGGTACCCGTAGGTGACCTTCGCGTTGAGCCCCTGGCGCAGGGTGAGATCGCCTTCAGCGAACCCGAGGAACTGCCGCCTGGGAGCGGCGTCCCCCAACCGGTCCTCCACGTAATCACTTCTCCCAGAATGCCGAGGCGCCCCAGCCGCACCCCGCCGAACCCACCGTAGACGTCGCGCCGCTGTGCGTCCGATGTATTGCGTGAGGCGGAGAGCCCGACCCGATACCGGCTCCGAGTGTAGGACACCACCGCGCTACCCAGCTTGCCGCTGTTGTTCTCCGCGGCGCCGAGATTCCCGTTGGTGACGGCCACGACGAGCGACCAGGGTCCCGGTTCCACTCCAACCTCCAAGCCCTGGTCGGGAGTGTTGTAGTTGACGCCGGTGACCCCGCGGATGAACTCCTCGTCATCCTTGAGTCGAATACCATAGGGTACCAGCAGCTTGCCGGCCTTGGCATACCCGTTCAACGGGAGCTGCTCGATCAGCGCGAAGAGCTCCCGGGCCACGGCGCGGTTGGGCCCCACGGTCTGGTCGATGTACAAGGCGATCCGGTCGCGGACCAGGCGCGCTTCGAGGTAGACCTGGGCCTCATCGAGATCGATCGAGGTCCGGGGACTGGACTCGCGCGCCGTGCCCGAGGCCTTGAGGCGAAAGTCGAATCCCACGAACAGGAACTGGGTGAGCGCCCGACTCTTCACCACGTCGGTGGCCCAGGAGAGCTGGGTTTGGGCATAGACACTGCCCAGGTTGTTTCGCCCGCCACCGCCGGAGCGATTCACGTGGCAGGCCGAGCACTTGAGGCCCGTCTTTATTGCGATCCAGGGTTCGGCCCATGCGTGGGTCCAGGGCCAGGCCGTCAGTACGGCAGTCGCCAGAAGGGCGACGGCTGCAGAGTTGCCCATCTGCAAGTGCACCTCCTAGT
>JACCRS010000031.1 GCA_013813435.1 Gemmatimonadales bacterium | reverse complement strand
CCCGCCTACCCGCTTCCCCGCCTACTTCTTCCCCCCGCTGAGCACCTGCTCCAGGATCAGCCACCGATTCATGCCGGCGAACTTCTGGTGCATCTTGGTCGACGGCGAGCCGCCCTGGGCCTCGTCTTCTTCGATCTGAAGATCGGCGAGGGCGTCGATGCCGCTGCTCAAGAATTTCCGCAGGCCCTTTTCCAGCGCCATCCCGGCGGTTCTGAAGTTGAAGAGGGTCGAGAACTGGAGGGTGAAACCCAGCTCGCCCAGCTGCTGATTGGTGATCAGGGTCCCGGCCTTCTTGGCTTTGCCGAAGTACAGTGAGGGCGACAGGTTGAACCCGAGCATCTGATCGGGATAGTACTTGCGCACCCCTTCGGCGAACTCCTGGGGCTGGTCGAGCTCGGTGTTATTGAACTCGGGCCAGATTACATCCACGCCGAGCTCGGCTGCTTCCCACGCATCCTCCACTGCCATCTGCACTCCGCCCGGCTCCTGGTCCGGCAGCGCTCCATCGATGGAGTCGGTGCGGGCGATGATCACGACGTCTACGCCGGTGGCCTGTGAGGCGGCTTTTATCGCTTTCAGCTTGGCCAGCCAGTCCTTGCGCGGAACCAGAACCTTGTTCCGCTTCTGTTTGCCGACGTTCACAATGTGACCGCAGGTACGGTTGGCTGGATCCTGATTCTCGAGGTGCACCCCGGCGGCTCGGGCCTGAATCAGCTCCACCGCCAGCGTGAACGTCTGGGTCGGTCCGCCGAATCCGGCTTCCATGTCGACGAAGGCGGGCGGGGACTCGAGCACCTCTTTGCCGTCGGTGTCGTAGTAGTGGGTATTGCGGGCCCCCTCGATGCCCATCCACATCTCGTGCACCAGCTTTACCATGTCGTGGGAGGCATACACCCCGATATCGGGGAACATGCTCTTGGTTGCCGCCAGCTGCCAGCCGCTGCCGTAGAGGGCCTTGAAGCCCAGCCGGGTCATGATGGCAGAGGTAAATGCGTCGTAGGCACCGGCGGTATGGAGGAACGACTTCCGGGCCTGCGCCTCCTGAAGCAGACGGCGAAGCTTGTCGGCGGGATGCTCGCTCTCGGGCGGCGCAAAAAGCTTGGCAACTCCATCGGCAGGGTAGGCCGAATGGGCGGACACGGGACGGGTCGCGGTCGCCATCGATGGTCTCCTTGGTGGTGCTGCGGGCTCTTGTGAAAGTATTCACATAGTAACGACGGTCGGATCATCGCGCCAGAGTCTTGCGCCAAGGGCGCGTGCAATGTCATGCAGAGTAGGCTCCTGCTATCTTCCCCGCCATTGTGGAGACCCCTGGACCGATGTTCATCACCAAGCCTTTTGTCACCGACCGGCGCATCCGGTTTGCGCTGGTGGGCTGCGGACGAATATCGGAGAACCACTTCGGCGCCATCGAGAAACATACTACCCGGGCGGAGCTTGTCGGAGTTTCCGACACCGACCCCGCCGCCCTGGCACGAGCCCAGGAGCGGACCGGCGCCCGAGGGTTCCGCAGCCTGGACGCGCTCCTGGCCGGGACCGATGCGGATATCGTCATTCTGGCCACCCCCAGCGGCCTGCACGCCGAGCAGGCTATTCAGGTGGCCGCGGCCGGACGGCATGTCATGACTGAGAAGCCCATGGCGACCCGGTGGCGGGATGGCAAGCGTATGGTCCACGCCTGCGACCAGGCCGGGGTTCACCTCTTCGTGGTAAAGCAGAACCGCCGGAATGCTACGCTCCAGCTGTTGAAGCGCGCGTTCGAGAAGGGCCGCTTCGGCCGGATCTTCATGGTCACCATCAACGTGTTCTGGAGCCGGCCGCAGTTGTATTACGACAGCGCACCCTGGCGCGGCACCTGGGAATTCGACGGTGGCGCGTTCATGAACCAGGCGAGCCACTACGTGGACCTGCTCGACTGGCTCATTGGGCCGGTGGAAAGCGTCCAGGCCTACACCGCCACCCTGGAGCGAAACATCCAGGTCGAAGATACCGGTGTGGTGAGCATCCGGTGGCGCACCGGCGCGCTGGGCTCAATGAACGTCACCATGCTTACCTATCCCAAGAACCTCGAGGGCTCCATTACGATCATTGGCGAGAAGGGCACGGTCCGGGTTGGTGGAGTGGCGGTAAACCGGATCGACCACTGGGAGTTCGCCGACTCCGACCCCGACGACGAGACGATCGAGCAGGCCAGCTACGAGACCAGCTCGGTATACGGATTCGGCCACCCCCTGTATTACGACAACGTCATCAAGTCGCTGCGCGGGGACGCCGTTCCTGACACCGACGGACGGGAGGGGCTGCACTCGCTCGAGATCCTGATTGCCATCTATCAATCCGCCCGGGACGGGCGGCGGGTGGCCCTGCCGCTGGAGTACTGACGTGAGAGCTCGCTCGTGACTGCCACCGGCAGGGGAGTTCCGCTGGAGACGCTCCCTTCCGCCGACAAAATACTTGGTTCCGCCCGCCAGGTTATCCGCATGGAATCGGCAGCAATTGCGGCTTTGGAGGATAGGCTGGGTGAGCCCTTCGTACGGGCCACCCACGCCATCCTCCATGCGTCCGGCCGGGTCATCGTTTCAGGTGTAGGGAAGTCCGGCATAATCGCCCGGAAGATTTCGGCCACCCTGACGTCCACCGGTAGCCCCGCGGTCTTCCTGCACCCTATCGACGCGCTTCACGGCGATCTCGGCATAGTCGGACCAGCCGACGTGGCCCTCCTGGTCTCCAAAAGCGGCAACTCCGAGGAACTGCGAGGTCTTCTCGAGTGCCTCGGCCGCTTTGGAGTGACCGTGATCGCCCTGACAGGTACACCGGAATCCACGCTCGGGCTGCAGGCAGACATCGTGCTGGACTGCGCGGTTCGGGAGGAGGCTTGCCCTCACGACCTCGCACCCACATGCTCGACGGCGGCGGCCATGGCTCTGGGTGACGCCCTGGCGGTTTCACTGCTACTTCAGCGTGGATTTCGACAGGAGGACTTCGCGCGCCTGCACCCCGGCGGCGCTCTCGGTCGCCGGCTGCTTCGAGTGCGCGACGTCATGATCACCGAGGAGCTTCCCACGCTCTACCCCACCGCCACGATGCGAGAATGCGTGGTGCTCCTGGCCGAAAAGCGAGGGACCGTGGCCGTGGTGGACCAACGCATGACACTGCTCGGTGTGGTCACGTCCGGTGACCTCACGCGACTGATGGAGGTTCAGGAAGATTTTCTTTCGATCTCTGTCTCGCAGGTGATGACGGCGACGCCCCATTCGGCGGAGCCCGATCAGCTGGCTGCAGGAGCGGCAGGACTGATGGAGCGGCACGGGGTCATGGCATTGCCAGTGCTCGATGCGGAGCGGCGTGTGGTTGGGATCGTTCACCTGCATGACCTCATGCGCGCTGGCGCCATCTGATCGTTTAGCGTGTCCTTCTGACCCATCGTTCTCAACATTCAGAATTCCATCACCCGTTCTAGTGGTCCAGCAACCTCACTGTGCGCCCTAGGCTTGTGACAGCCTTCGTTTTAGGTTTGTTCGCCATAACACGGTTATGATGGCGCACGACTTGCTCACATTAGGGCGCCCATTAGCACAAGAGAAGCGAGGGCATAGGGTTGGACCTGGGAGAGTCACTTGGCATTTGATCAATGTCTGCGGTAGGCCAGCCGTCGCTCGAGCCTCGATTCACGAGCCCGTCGTCAGCCAACGAGCTCGTGGCCAGTGTGAGCCCGAGCTCGATCGATTCAAGTCCCATCAAGACTCCGGTAGAGCGGCTTGCTCTCTCGCAGCGGGCCCCCCAGATGATGCGCCGCCACCTGGTGCGATCGGCTCTCCGGGTCTCGGTGCTTCTGGCGGGGGACACAGCTGCCCTGCTTCTGCTTCGTGGCGCGCTGCAAGGGGTTCGAGACATGAGCTGGTTCGGCCTGGCCCCGAGCAGGCTCGTCAGCGGTATCATCCCTGAAGGCGCGCTCCCACTGGTTCAGCTGCTGCCGGCGGTGGTCCTCGGCCTTGTCGCCCTGGACACGTATGGTGCCAGCGATCGCAGGCGCGATGCCGGCCGACTGGTCGCCGGCGCTACCCTGGGCCTGGGCCTCCCCTTCTGGTCTCATCTCTGGAACAACTTCACCCC
>JACCRS010000023.1 GCA_013813435.1 Gemmatimonadales bacterium | reverse complement strand
GCCCACGGTTGTTCACCGTGGGCATTGCCCCTCCTGGGCTCGAACCAGGACTCTCCTGATCCAGAGTCAGGCGTGTTGCCAGTTACACCAAGGGGCAGTTTTGGGATACCATGGAGCTGAGGGGGATCGAACCCCTGACCTCCTCATTGCGAACGAGGCGCTCTCCCAGCTGAGCTACAGCCCCCGATGGCCAGCCTATCGGGCAAAGCGGCCAGTGTACCGGCCGCGAAGGACGGGAAAAGTACCGGTTGACCCCTGTTCCGTCAACCAAATCTGATTGCCTCTCCGTAGTAGCCCCATGACAGCTTGCACCGTACCTTAAGGTCAAACAAGCCTAGAGATCTGTACGTCTACCACGCTCGATTCCTCTCCCGTCGGACGCGTCCAAGCCGGCCGCGACGCCCTCGCACGCGGCGGCTGGGAGGAAGCTCGCGTCTGCTTCGAGAGTGCTCTCAAGGACATCGAAGCTCCCGAAGCGCTCGAGGGGTTAGGTATGGCCTGCTGGTGGCAGGAGGAGTACGCCACCGGCATCGACGCCCGCGAGCGCGCCTACCGGCTCTTCCGACAGGCCGATGATAGCCGGGCCGCGGCTCGGGTGGCAATCTGGCTCTCTAACGACTACGCCGACTTCCGGGGCGAGACCGCGGTCGCCAACGGCTGGATTCAGCGGGCCGAGCGTCTGTTGGACGGTCTTCCGCCATCCCCAGAACACGCCCTGCTCGCCTATCAGAAGGCCCACGTCGCCCTGATGGGTCAGCGCGATCCGGTGGCCGCCCGCCGCCTGGGCCAGGAAGCCGCCGCCATCGCCCGTTCGGTCGGACCGGCCGATATGGAGATGCTGGGCCTCGCACTCGAGGGCCTGGCGATGGTTACCGGGGGAGAAGTCGCCGAGGGGATGAGCCGGCTGGACGAGGCCACGGCCGCGGCCACGGCCGGCGAGCTCACCGATCCCAACATGATCGGAACCGCCTGCTGCTACCTGATCCGGGCCTGCGAGCAGGTGCACGACTACGATCGCGCGGCACAATGGTGTGAGCGGGTGCGAGAGTTCTGCCGGCGCTGGAAGTTCACCGGTCTCTTCTCCGCCTGCCGCATTCAATACGCATCATTGCTCACCCTGCGCGGCGAGTGGGCTGAGGCGGAACGGGAAATTGAAGCGCTCCGGCGGCACGTCGAGCGAGTCCAGCCCCGGGTGGTACCGATCGCCCTGATCCGGCTGGGCGATCTCAGGCGCCGCCAAGGTCGCTGGGAGGAGGCCGACCATCTCTTCGGCGAGAGCGGCTCCCATTACCTCGGCGTACTGGGCTGCGCGACGCTGGCGCTCGATCGGGGCGAATCGGCGAAGGCGGCTGAGCTGGCCGAGGAATACCTGAGGCGAGTGCCGCCCGACGACCGCACCGAGCGCGTCTCTGGGCTGGACATATTGACCCGAGCGCGAGTCGCCGAAGGCCAGTTGGACCAGGCTCGAGTCGCTCTCGACGAACTTCGCGCGATTGCCGAAACGGTGGGCACCGAGCCGCTCCGGGCCACCGTCGCCTACGCCGAGGGGTGCCTTCTCTCAGCCGAGGGCGACCACAAGGGCGCCTGCGCCCGGTTCGATGAGAGCGCGTCCTTGTTCGAGAGAAACCGGACACCATTCGAGGCCGCTCGGTCCCGGCTCCAACTGGCCCACACCCTCCTCGCCCTCGGCCGGCGAGATCCGGCGGCGATCGCGCTCCGAGCGGCTGGCACCGTCTTCGAGCAGCTCCGGGGCCGCCCGCCATGCCGCAGCCGCCCGGATCCTGATCCAGGAGCTGGACCTCAAGCCCCATGGACCCATCGGCCCTACCGCCAGGCTCGGCCGGCTCACCCCGCGCGAGATCGAGGTGCTGCGGTTGGTGGCCCAGGGATTGAGCGACCGGGAGGCCGCGGCCCGGCTGAAGCTGAGCGAGCACACCGTCCACCGGCACATCGGCAACATCCTGACCAAGACGGGACTCCCATCACGCGCGGCGGCGGTAGCTCAGGCGGCCAGGAATGGCCTGCTGTAGTGGCCCAAACCGGCCATTGTCCCCACTTCTGACCATGGCTGTTTTGAGCGAAGCACAGGTGCGGCTCACCGCG
>JACCRS010000215.1 GCA_013813435.1 Gemmatimonadales bacterium | reverse complement strand
CTACAATGCTCCGGGCGCGTGAACCGCAGCGACCCTACTGGGAAAGGACCACGACGATAGTGGTCCCCAAGAAGGTGCCTTCACCGGTGAGCCGGTTGCGCTCGGCGGTGAACGGCACATCCCGCACGAACGTGTAGCCTTGTTGATCAAAGTTGACAGTGCTGCCGGTCAGCGTCCACGTGCCGGCGAGGTCTACATCGAGATCCTGTCCCCCCTCGCCGAGGCTGGGTCCCAAGAGCCTTCCTTCGGTGGTGCCGTCGGCGTTCAGAGTCATTGTGAGGGTTGAGCCAAGTTCAAGCAGGTCTGTCGTGAGGTCGCCCAGAGTAGCGGTGAGCGTCGCGGCTTGATAGCTCCCTGCCACGTTCTCGACTATCGGAGAGAATGACTCATCGCCGCAGGCCTGCACCAGCAGGATAGCCGTGGTCAGTAGCGCTCGTGTTGAATACCTCATGATTCCTCCCGGCAAGCTCTGTAGTGTCCCAATGATTACGCGAAAAACCTGCAACGTCCGGCGGTGGGGCGTATACAGCTGCCTGAGATTCAACGGCGTATACGAAGGTCAGGTGTCGCTGCCGGGTACCGGATCGACAACGCCTCACCCATCATACAGGATGAATAAATATCTCGTCCGGGCGGGACAGAGGATAGACCTGAAGGAATTCGACCCCGACGACACCAGCCTGGTTCCGGGCGGGAAGCCGAAGGCGAAGGAACAGCTTGCCGGCATCGTGGAGCGACTCGCCGAGGCCCAGGTGCTGCTGTTCGCGGGAAACGAACTAAAGCTGCTGGTGGTGCTGCAGGGGATGGACACGTCGGGCAAGGACGGGGCTATCCGGCATGTCATGCGCGGCTTCAACCCTCAGGGCACCCGGGTGGTGCCCTTCCGAAAGCCTTCGGAGGAGGAGCAGGATCACGATTTTCTGTGGCGGGTCCACGCCAAGGTGCCGTCCAAGGGAGAGGTGGTGGTGTTCAACCGGAGCCATTACGAGGACGTGCTCATCGTACGGGTTCACGAGCTCGTGCCGGAAGCGATCTGGCGGAAACGGTATGACCAGATCAACGCTTTCGAGCGAATGCTCTACGAGAGTGGTACTGTCATCCTGAAATTTTTCCTCCACATCAGCCCGGAGGAGCAGCGGAAAAGGCTGCAGGCCCGGATCGAGGATCCAACCAAGTGCTGGAAGTTTCAGCACGGTGACCTGGAGGAACGCAAGTACTGGAAGGACTATATGCGGGCGTACGAGGATGCCCTCTCGGAGACCTCAACCGACAAGGCGCCATGGTACATCGTCCCCGCCAACCAGAAGTGGTACCGAAACCATCTGATCGGTTCCATCCTGGCAGAGACACTGGACCAGCTTCACCTCCGTTACCCCAAGTGCGACCTTTCGGAGGTCGTGGTGCAATAGGGTCACTTCATTGCGGCCACCTTCGTCTCGTATACTCCAGTAAGCCGCCGCATCTGATCGACGTGCCGGGCCACCAGACGCTCGAGCTCAGCTCCGCCCGCGGTTGATAGCGCCGCCGAGCCCTGTACCACCGAATCGGCCAGGGCTTCGTATGCAGGGTCGCTGTGCATTCCCAGCCTGGTCATGTCGGCGCGCATTGCGTCCACCACGTTTATGGTCTCGGCCTTCAGCCGCGACCCGGCATCTCGCATCATACTCGGACGCTGCGTCAGGGAATCCAGGCGGGCACGGACTACGGGCAGCATGGTCATGGCTTCCAGGCTCGTTTCAGCCGGCCTTTCCGCGGCGTCGCCGCCGCAGGCGGCGAGGGCAAGGCACAGGATTACAGCTTCAATTGCTTTCCGACTCATCGAGTGTCCTCGGGTGAATTGTCTATGATCGTAGCCCGGTGGGGGCGGAGAGTAATGGGTGTGCTCCTCCTCTGGCCCCCGGTGATTTCCGGGTGTATACCACGCGGGTATCTGGATTCGCTCCTGGTGGGCCATCATTTCGAGCTCACGCAGGGCTTGTCCTACGGCAACGAAGCGCGGCAGCGACTCGACGTCTATCGTCCGAAGCGGCAACAGCAAGCCGCTCCGGTAATCGTCTTCCTCTACGGCGGCCGGTGGCAGCACGGCTCCAGGAAAGAGTACCGCCTGCTGGGCGATGCGGTCACCCGGCATGGTCTGGTGGCCGTGGTGCCCGACTACCGATTGTATCCTGACGTGCGGTTTCCCGCATGGGTGAGAGACGCCGCCCTCGCCGTGCGATGGGTCCGCGACAGCGTCCGTCAGTTCGGCGGAGATCCCGCCAGGATCATAGTGGTAGGGCATTCCGCCGGAGGGCACACCTCGGCACTACTGGCCCTTGACGGGCGCTATCTTCGCCAGGCGGGGGTGCCAGGATCCGTGGTGCGAGGCTTCGTCAGCCTGGCGGGGCCGGTGGCAACCGTCTGGACCGACGCCGATGTGCAGGCGCTCATGGGGCCACACGAAGGTTGGTCAGCAACCTATCCTCTGGAGCAGGTCGACGGTAAGGCACCTCCGCTGCTGCTGCTGCAGGGCGGACGGGACGGGACGGTGTCCCCGAATGATGCTGTCCGGCTTGCAGGCCGAATCCGGGAGCGTGGAGGCTGTGCCCGCGCTATCGTGTATAAGGGTCTGGGCCACGTCGGGATCGCCGTGGCACTGGTGCTGGACCGGTTCAACATCGCACCGGTTATGGAAGACGTGCTCAGATTCGTGGGAAGCCCGACAGCATTCACTTGCGGCGCTGCCGGCATCAACCGAACACCGGGGCGCTGAGTCCACCTCTACTGCCGGGCGGGGGGCTCCTTCAGGTCGATCCCGCGGTGAATCTCCTGTGCTGTGTCCGGGTCGATGCCGTGAGTGATGGTGACGCCCAGGGTGTCGGTCAGGAACTCCTCGAACGACACCCATTCCCCATCCACCTGGATCTTCCGGCTCCATGCACTCACCGTGATGAGCTTCCTCAGATCCTTGGGTCGATCAACTTCCAGTAGAACCTGGGTGAGGCTGGCAATGGCCTTCCTGGCGGACAGTCTGACTTCCATCTGGTCCATAACCAGTCCGGCAAACTCTTCCAGCATCTTTTGCCCCTCCGCGTCAAACTCCCGGGGCGTGAAATCGATGATGTTCATCGTTCCGAGTCGGTACCCGTCGTGAGTGATCAGGGGCGCGGCCGCATAGAACCGGACGCCCATCTCTCCCGCGACCAAGGGGTTTGCCAGGGTCCGGGGATCTTCCAGCGCGTTCTTTACGATATATGCGCCGTCGCTGAGGATTACCGAAGCGCAGAGCCCGGGGGAACGCGGGATCTCCTCCGCCTCCAGACCATATCTGGACTTGAACCAGATCCGATCCTCGTCCACCAGCGATACCAGCGCCACCGGCACCTGGAAGTGGTGCGCCGCCAAGGCGGTGACCCGGTCGAAGGCTCCGTCGGGGGGGGTGTCGAGGATTTCATAGCTGTTCAAAGCAACCAGGCGCTCCTGTTCCCGCCCGGTAGTCAAGTCGGTCATCAAACGCCTCGTCTATCCTATGTTTGATAGGTGGACACTTGCCTTCGTCAGGCCTAAAACTTACACCTCCGGCCGTGCAGGTGAAGATCAGCCCGAGCGAACGAGGCGAGCCATGCTGGCCAACTGGATCACGCTCTTACGATTCCCCCTCCTCCTGCTCAGCGTCCTGATCCTGTACTTCGGGTCAGCCACCCTTCGGCTGGCCGGAGTGGCGCTCCTCTTCGTGGGCCTGATGCTAGACACGGTGGATGGGATGGTGGCCCGGAAGACCGGGCAGACCAGCCTGTTTGGAAGCGTGCTCGATATCGCGGCCGATCGGACCTACGAGCTGGTTCTCTGGGTGTGTTTCGCCGACCTGCGGCTGATCCCGGCGGCCATCCCGCTGATCATCATCGCGCGCACGACGCTGACCGATGCTTTCCGGAGCATCGGCGTGGGGCAGGGTACCGCTCCTTTCTCCCAGCATCGCACCGCACTGGGCCGGTTTCTGGTGGGGTCGACCGAGATGCGAACCGGCTACGCGGTCACCAAGACGGTCACCTTCTGCGGTCTGGCGCTGGCGCAGGCTTTCAGCGGGTTACCCGCCGAGACCGCGCACGCCCGGGCGGTGCCGCCGATGATGACGGTACTGCACGTCGTTGCCTGGCTGGCCGTGGCGTTCTGCGTATTCCGCGGCTTGCCGGTGATCATCCACTCACTGCGCCATTATTGGGGGACACCGGCCGGTCCCCGAATGCAAGAAGGCTCGGATAAGCGGTCCTAGCACGTTCGCACTATTTTCCTGCGCCCTGCCACGGCTACCTCTACACCAACCCAGCGCACCCGTGCTCGCACTCCTGCTGCTCCTTCAAGCCTCCAGCCCAAGCTCTGGCGCAGTCGTCCAGGGGAAGGGCTCGCCTACAGCGAACATTCCGCGGCTCGAGAGCGAGATGCAGATCGACGGCAAGCTCGATGAGCCGGTCTGGTCTCGCGCCACTCGGCTCACCGGCTTCTGGCAGTATCAGCCGGTAGATGGCCGGCCCGCGGAGGAGGACACCGAGGTCCTGGTGTGGTATGCGCCGGACGCGATCTACTTCGGCATTATCGCGCACGACCGGAATCCGGCCGCTATTCGTGCGACCGTGGCGGACCGTGACAACATCGACAACGACGATTACGTAGTACTCGACCTGGACACCTTCCACGACCGCCGCCGAGCTTTTTTCTTCGGGGTGAACCCGCTGGGAGTTCAGAGCGACGGGGTGCGTAGCGAGGGGGCGGGCCAGGTGAGCAGCCTCATTCCGGGAAGCACCGACAAGAACCCCGATTTCACCTGGGACTCGAAGGGCCGGATTACCGGCCGGGGCTACGAGATCGAGGTTCGCATTCCCTTCAGGAGTCTGCGCTATCCTGGAAGCGGTCCCCAGACCTGGGGATTCAACGCCACCCGCGTGGTTCAGCGCACCGGTTACACCGATACCTGGACCGACGTCCGGCGCGCGAACGCCAGCTTCCTGGGTCAGGAGGGAGCCATAGGCGGGCTGCACGACATGAGGCACGGCGTCACCGTCGAGGCCCAGCCATTTGTCACCGCTACCGCCGACGGCGAACGCGATGTCGTGAGCGGAAGGTTCAGCCGGGAGCAGGTGAATCCCGATGCGGGGCTCAACCTGCGGCTGGGCTTCAGCAGCTACGCCCTCGACGCCACCATCAACCCCGACTTCAGCCAGGTGGAGAGCGACGAAGGGCAGGTTACCGTCAACGAGCGCTTCGCCCTATTCTTTCCAGAGAAGCGCCCCTTCTTCCTCGAAGGGATCGAGCTGTTCGGATCGCCGCAGACCCTGGTATACACCCGCCGCATAGTGAACCCCAAGGCCGGCGCCAAGCTAACCGGCAAGTTCGGCGGACTCGGCGTGGCGCATCTGACCGCGGTGGACCAGACCGATATTGGTGACGCCTGGTTCAACATCACCCGGCTCCGCCGGGACTTCGGCCGAAACTCCATCGCGGGCGTCACCTTCACCAACCGGGACCAATCGGGCGCCCACAACCGCGTTCTGGCCGGCGACTTCAGATACGTGTGGAATCTCTACTTCGCCCAGTTCCAGTACGGCCGCTCCTGGACCAGCGACGCCCTGGGCAGCCGAAGCGCTCCGGTATGGCAGGCCGAATACGACCGGACCGGCCGCACGTGGGGGTTCAATTACCTGTTGAATGGCCAGGGCGACGGGTTCGACGCGCAGGCCGGCTTCGTCAACCGGCTCAGGAGCGGGGTGGTTAACGGCCACGCATTCAATCGCCTGACTCACTACGGTGCCCGCGGCGCGCTGCTGGAGAACCTCACCGTCTTCTTCGGGCCCGAGCGAACCTGGGCTTACGGGCGTTTCGGTTTCAGACCGGGCCTGGAAGGAAGAGAGCAGTTTGATGCAACCTTTCAGCTGCGGGGCGGATGGGAGTTGAACGGACATCTGGAGCGGACCTTCGTGAACTTTCAGGAGAGCAGCTTCTCAGACTACACCGTTGGCGGCGCTGCCGGTCCGGCGTACCGGCCGGCGGACGACTTCTCGGGCTTTTTCTGGCAGACGCGGGTGACTACTCCCACCTGGCGGCAGCTCGGCGCCGAGGTGCAGTACCGGCGGGGGCGCTCGGCAATCTTTCAGGAGGGCGGGACGGGAACCGGCTGGGTGCTCAGTGGTGGAGTGAACCTGCGGCCTACGTCCACCGTGCGCGTTGCGGCCACCGGCACAGTGTTCCGACTGGCCCGGCTCGGCGGCAGCGAGTTTGCCCGATCAACGATCCCCCGGCTCAAGCTGGAGTACCAGCCGAACCGGGCGCTCTTCTTTCGGGTGATCGGCGAGTACCGCTCGGAGCGGCGCACGGCCCTGCTCGATCCTTCAACCGGCGACTCGCTGTTCGTTGCCGGTGCACCTCAGTTGCCGAGCGAGTTCAATGGGCTGCGGCTCGACCTGCTGGCGTCCTTCGAGCCGACGCCGGGCACGGTGGCATTTCTGGGCTATGGCAGCTCGATGGAGAGTGACCGCGAGTTCAACTGGTCACAGTTGAAGCGGGTGAACGATGGATTCTTCCTCAAGCTGGCGTATCAGGTTAGGCGGTAGGAGGGAAAGAGGGAAAGAGGAGGGGCGGACAGGTGGATAGTGGGAACGGAAAGGTGATTCCTCATCCCGAGTGCAACGAGGGACCTAATCGGACGGTCCCGGACCATATAGCGACTCGACCCAGCGTCAGCTGCCCGCGAGGCAGGCCGCGTAGCGATCCCGGTAGCGCTCCACCTCCTCCAGCCAGTGTTGCAGTACCTGGGCCTGCACCCCGAACTGCATCATCAAACTGGGAAGCTGGGCGAACCGCGCGTCCGGCGGCGGGGCGTCCGCCGCCGGGATCCCGGCGGCAGCGAGCCGCTCGGTGTTGGCCGAGTGAGGGGTCATGACCGTGGCGACTGCCTGCCCGTACGCTGCACTGGCCGCATCGCGCGCTACACTGCGTGCCGCTACCAGCTCCGCATACGCCGAGACCATTTTCCCCTGTTGGGAGCGGAGAAACGTCCCGACCTCGGCTGCTATGGGATCGGACGAGAGGTGTGTCACCAGCACGGCAAGCTGGAGGAAGCTCTCCTGCGCGTCGCGCGCCGTTGCGTCCACCCGTTCGCGCGCCATCTCGAGCATCACGCTGTCCGGCTCGCACGATGGCGGCCCCCGCTTGAAGTACCAACGGGTCACGATGGTGCCGTCCGTCGTGGCCATCTCTTCCTGGCCCTGGAGGACGCCTTCTTTGTTGGGAACTCCGCTGATAGTGGCGCCTTCCGGATCCTCGTTCTCGATAGCCTCTATGTTTTTCTGTCCCGGGTCGGTGGTGGGGCCCCAACAGGTGATCCCGCCGGTCGACTTTGCCCGGTAGCCGGATTCTCCCTTTCCCGGTGGCAGCGTAAAGTTGAGCGAGACAACACCGTCGCCTTCCACGTCAACGTCCACCGCGGCCTTCCCCGATACCTGGGACTTGGTCCAGTTCTCTTGGACCCCGCGACCCCAGAAGGTCTGGATCGGGCCGGGGATCTTGCAACCGGCGCGGGCGCGGGAGACGGTAATTCCCAGGCTATGACTCACCGAGCTCATTGTCCCAAACGCTTCGCCCCGGTCGAGGACGATTGCGATATCCTTTTGCGTGCGCGAAGTGGACGAGCCACTGTACACCAGGGGCAGGTTCCCGAATTCGGAGGGAATGGAGTCTCGCTGGCGGTAGCCTCTTGCTGCACCGACATGTATGTCCCGTGCCAAGTGGTGTTGCTCTGCTGGGCCGAAAGTGACAGGGGCAGAAGGGCTGCCGCTAGCGCCCACGCGGCAGGCCCCCCGATGCGGGTGGTCATGGACTGATGGTCTTCACGGGTCGGGGCGAGCGAACGTTGGTGGGTCGACGCTTAATCATGCTGCGGCTTCGACCGGCCCACTAACCCCAGGGGGACGCTTCGGGTCCCCGGCCATCTCCGGATGGTTCCCCCCGCCTGCCGCACCATCAACTGGCCGGAGATCCCGCCGTCCAGTAGCAGCGCCTGGCGGCAGCCGAGCCCGCCCATCACCGCGGCCATCTCGGGGGAGGTCAATCCGAACGGCACCCGTCCGAGCGACGGGCCAAGGGCGTCGAAGCGGGTCAGGGCGACTATGACCCGGCCGTCCGCGGTGGTACCGAGCGCAAGACGAGCGTCGCGGTGCGTGAGGTCGACGCCCATACCTGGTTCTCGGAGTGGCGCCGGCACGGCCCCGTTCTGCAGCAGCATCGGGTAGCTCTGAAAAGCTTCGCGCGCGGTGCCCCGCTTTCGCTCGGCCGCGACGCTGTCAGGCTCCACTATTCGAACGGCACCCGAGGCGTCCACCACCACCGCTCCCGCCAGCGGGGCGTACTCCGGCGCGAGCACTTCGCGTCCTTGGCTCACTACCCAGCCCCACGGTAGCTGGTGGCGGAACTGCCCCGCGTCGAGCGCGAGCACGGCGCCGCTGTCGGCGTCGGAGACGGTCCAGCTCTCGTTAACGGTGAATGCCGTCGCCAATGAGAGGTCCACTTTGCTCGGGTCCAGCCGCACCACGATAACGCGAGTGCGCCAGGCCTCGCTGGTCCCGCGAAGTCGGAGCTCGCCCCACTCCACGCC
>JACCRS010000214.1 GCA_013813435.1 Gemmatimonadales bacterium | reverse complement strand
GTACAGGTTCCAGGGACTGCTCGAGACGTAGAACACGGGATTGGCGGCCCGGCCGCTGCTGCCCTGCTCCAGCGCGCGGTAGAATGCCGCCACACCAGGGAAGGGCAACCGGGTCCGGGCGTTCTCCAGCAGAACCATACCGGCGGCCCGGATGAAATCGGTGACGTGGGATTGGAGGACGGTGTCATCCATGTCGCTGATGACCCCGTACGCCGCATCGGCGGAAGGCGTGTGGACCGGCGCCTGGGCGACTCTCGCTGTTGCCTGAGGAGGATCGGTAAGCTCGAGCTGCACGAAACTCCAGCCGGGCTCGAGCGGCTTTCGCACCTCGATCCATTGGCGGAGGAAGCCCTCGTCGTCCGCTACCAGCTGGTGCTCATCCCCGGCAAATGTGGCTCTCACCCGTGCGGACGGCAGCGGGTCGCTCTCCAGCCGCTTCAGCATGGCCAGCAAATTGCGCATCTTCGAGTGGGTCGGATCTGCCTGTGCCAGCCCTTCGTTCTGCAGCACTCGGCCGAGCAACAGCACGCGGCCGCTGCCGGCGTAGCCCCGGTAACCCACGATGTGATAGGGGTCGCGGTCGACCAGACGCTCGAGGTCGTTTACCCCGCGGCTTACCCGTGATCTCAGGGACGCGGCGAGTGCGCGCAGTTCGTCTTGCCATCGACTCATATTGGGTGTGCTCTCAGCCTGCGACAAAGTAGAGTCGCGGACCTTGCGACGTGGATAGGAGCACCGAGGTGTGATGTACCAACGCCCGCCGACCTTTCGGCCTGCGGGCGCTGTCGTGTGCCATTGGTGTTCAGCTATCTGCGGATGACCACGATCACCCGCACTCGCTGAAGCCGCACACGTGGCACTTCATGCACCCTTCCGCGAACTCCAGCTGCGAGTTGCAGTCGGGACAGGCTCCCGACAGCGTGTCCTGCATGCCACCCAGAATCATCTGCTCCCCGCCGAGCCCGGCCTGCGACTGAGCTACAACCGGAGCCATGTCCTGCTCACCGGTGGTCCGTTGTGGGCCGGCCCCGGGCAGCAGCTCCTGCTGAATTCCCTGCTTTTCCTGCATCCAGCGCTCGATGGCGATGCCTACGGCGTCAGGCATCGACAGGATCTTGTTCGGTCCCAGCCCGATCACTCGATCAGAGCTGATTCCGCGGAGCTGGCGGTAGATCTCCTTGATTGGAATGCCGGAGCGGAGTGCCAGGCTGATGAGCCGGCCCAAGGATTCGACGTCCGCCATCAAAGCGCCGCCGGCCTTGCCGAGCGTCATGAACACCTCGAACGGCTGGCCCTTTTCGTCCTCAGTAATGGTGACATAAAGCGTCCCCAACGGTGTCTCGACCCGCCGGGTGGTGCCGCGCAGGACCTCGGGCCGGGAACGCTTCTGCCGGCGCTGGAGGTTCTCGGATTCCAGATCATGGACGATTCGCTGCAGCCGATCGTTCTCGGCGCGAAGCTCGGCGATTTCACCAAGCAGAGCCTGTCCTGAGCGGAGCGAAGGGTCGGCGGTTGCCGTGGTCCCCTTCCCGCCCCCGTGCCCCTCGGCCACCTTTTTGGCGGTCGTCCCCGACGAGAGCACCTGCATCTCCCGGCTTCCGTCGCGGTACACCGTCACACCCTTGCAATCGAGCCGGTACGCCAGGCGGTAAATCTCCTCGACGTACTCTTCGCTGGCATCATGGGCGAAATTACAGGTCTTGGAGATGGCGCTATCGTTGAATTCCTGAAACGCGGCCTGCATCCTGATATGCCACTCGGGCTTGATTGCGTTGGCGGTAACGAAGACGCGCCGCCACTTCTGCGGCACCTCCGGGAAGTTGATGTGGCCGGTCTCGGCGATCTGCAGCATCAGCTCGTCCGAATACCACCCTTCCGATTTGGCGATGGCCACGAAGTCTTCGTTCACGTCCGGCATCAGAGAGCCGGCCTGGTTCCGCATGAAGGCTACGGCGAAGAGCGGCTCGATGCCGGAGCTGCACCCGGCGATGATCGAGATGGTGCCGGTGGGCGCCACGGTGGTCACGTTGCAATTTCGCAGACGGCGCATGGGCCGGATCCGCTCGCCGCTGGCATCGCGGGCAGCGGTTTCGTCCGGACCCCAGATGCTGCGCTCCCATTCGGGGAACACCCCCCGCTCGGCGGCCAGGCGCTCAGACTCGACCTTGCCCTCCTGGTCCACGAACTGCTGAATCCGGCGGCCGAGCGCGACACCCTCCTCTGAGTCATAGGCGACGCCGAGCTTCACGAAGACGTCAGCCAGCCCCATGACGCCGAGCCCGATGCGGCGGATCCGCTGCGCCAGATCGGTGATCTCAGGCAGGGGATACTGGTTGGCATCGATGACATTCTCGAGGAAGTGAGTCGACAGGTGGATCACTCGCCGAAGATGATCCCAGTCGATCTGCGCTTCCCCATTCCCTTTCCCACCTTCCCTCGTTCCCGCTTTCCCTCCTTCCCTCACAAACGCACCCAGATTGATCGAGCCCAGATTGCACACGTCGTAGGGCAACAAAGGCTGCTCGCCACAGGGATTGGTGGCCTCATACTCGCCCAGGTGGGGAACCGGGTTGTAGCGGTTGGCCTTGTCCACGAAGAACACCCCCGGCTCGCCGGTTTTCCACGCCCCATGGATGATTCGCTCCCACACACCACGTGCACGAAGCTGGCCGGTAACGTGTTTCGTCTTGGGATGAATGAGATCGTAGGCACTGTCGGCTTCGACCGCGGCCATGAAGGCGTCAGTGACGGCCACCGAAATGTTGAAATTGGTGACCTTGGTGGTGTCGTCCTTACAGGTGATGAACTCCATTATGTCGGGATGGTCCACCCTGAGGATGCCCATATTGGCGCCGCGCCGGGTTCCCCCCTGCTTCACGACGTCGGTTGAAGCGTCGAAGAGCGTCATGAAGGAAACTGGCCCCGAGGCCACACCCATGGTGGAGCGGACGATGTCGTTCTTGGGGCGGAGGCGGGAGAAGCTGAAGCCGGTGCCACCACCGGACTGGTGCACCAACGCCATGGCGCGCAGCGTATCGTAGATGCCGCTTTTCCCGTTGGAGAGCGCGTCGTCCACCGGCAGCACGAAGCAGGCGGACAGCTGGCCCAGGGGACGGCCCGCGTTCATCAGGGTAGGCGAATTGGGCACGAACAACCGGTCGGCCATAAGTCCGTAGAAATCGCCGGCGGCCTTCTCGATGACGGCATCCGTACCGCCGTACCGCCGTTCCGCCTGTGCAACCGTGCGAGCCACCCGCTGGAACAAATCCCGCGGAGTTTCTACCGGCACCCCGGAGTCGTCCTTGATCAGGTATCGCTTCTCGAGGACAGTGATGGCGTTGGGCGACAGCCGGAGGGCGTCCCGTGGGGTGGACGGTTTCATAGAACTCCCGCTAGAAAGGTATTGATCTCAGAGGGTGGAGCGCGTGCTCAGCACCAGCGACCGACCCTGCACCGACCTGCCAACTCTCACACTTCGAATCGAAGCGGAAGGCCAAGCTAGGCCTGTGACCGGACCGAGACAATACCATGAAAAACCGACGAAACCACGTGCGATACCGCTACCCACATCACAAATATAGCGGCAGCCGCAATGTGGAAGAAGTTGATGGCTGGGGAAAAGAGGAGGGAAGGAGGGAAGGAGGGAAGGAGGGAAGGAGGGACGGATGGAAAGAGAGAGGAGCGAAGGATGGGCAGCTTCTGTCCCGCTGTCCCGCTGTCCCGCCTACCGCCCTACCAACGGGTAGCGTCCCTCGCGATGCGCCCGCGCCTCCTTCACGTAATGACTCCAGGTGGCCGTGGCCCGCTTCGAGAGTGCCGTATCAACCGTCCGGATTATCCTTCCGGGAACTCCCATGACGAGCGATCCGGAAGGCACCTGCATTCCTTCCGGGACCACCGCTCCGGCCGCAACGACGCTCCCCGCTCCAATCAGCGCCCCGTTGAGCAGCACGCTGCCCATGGCGATCAGGCAATCGTCCTCCACGGTGCAGCCATGCAGTATCACGCGATGACCTACCCCCACGCGGCGGCCTACCGTGCAGGGCACACCCGCATCCACGTGCACGATGGTGCCGTCCTGGATATTGGATTGAGCGCCGATGATGATCGGTGCCATGTCTCCCCGCAGTACTGCGCCGTACCATACGCTGGCCTCTTCGCCGAGGGTCACGTCTCCCATTACGGCGGCGGTGGCTGCGATGAAGGCTGTGGGGTGAATCGACGACGGGCGCACTCGTGCGCCCTACTCTTGGGCTGGGGGGAAGAGCATCTGGGTCCACGCTTCGATCGGCGCGCCATCCTTCAGGGCAGGGTGCCACGTCACGGTCCACACGAAGTTCTGTACCTCGCGTTCGTAGGCAGCGTCGTCAGAAGATCTGAGCCGGCGGATGTCAACCGTACGGCCCTCCGCTGATACCCTCACCCAAAGAAGCGATGGCCGCGGCGACGCTTTCGCGTCCTCGGGGACGGTGACGAAGGGCGGGTTTACCGGCTTGGGGCGTTCATCGAAACACGATCCATCGGCGTTGTATCCCGCCCCAGGAACGCATTTGGCGTTCGACCTGCTGGGCGAACGAGCCGTGGGTGTAGGCGCACCGATCCCGGTGAGCTTCGGGGTGAGCTCCTGAATCTGCCCCGGCAGGATCACGATGGTATCGGAGTAGAAATTGTACCGCGGAGCCGAGATAGCCAGCGCATGCGGGCCGGGCGGGAGCCGGGTCAGCGCCTGTGTGATCGGATTTTCGTCGATCAGAACAGTCGAGCCGCGAGGCAGTCCCACCAGCCGTATGCCCCCGCTGTCGACCGGCCCGCTGACGTAGGCCGACCCGGCCGGTTCCGCCGGGGGCGCCAGTGCCCCAGGGGACGTATCACCCAGCGGCGGTGCCGCTGCCCCGGCAACCGGTCCCGCAGTGTCCACCGGAGCTACAGGAACCTGGGCCGCGGGTGGAGTGAGGGGAGGAAGCGACTCTTGAGCAGGCACCGAGTCGGTGATGGAGGCTGGCGCTGTGACTCGCGGCGCAAACCCTTTGGCCTTGTAATAGTAAAGTGCGCCGCCGGTTCCGCCCAGTATCGCGAGCAGTACCCAAAGCCAGGCCCACGACGAAGCGCTGGTGCGCATGGCCACCGACCGGTCGGCCACGCGGCGTGGAACTTCGCGCCGTTCCAAAGGCGTCATCCGCCGGTTGACCAGCGGTGAGTCCATGGGAGTGGTGGGCTGGCTCAAGATCGGAGGGAGCCCGGACCCCCCACTGTGGACCCCACCGCTCGCCGCCACGGCCGCGGCGCTGCCGACGAACGTAGCAGCAGAGACGCGCATGGCACCTGGCGCCGCGATCGGGTGGCCGCGGAACGCCGCCACCAGCTCCTCACAACTCTGAAAACGGTCGAACGGATCCTTCATCAGCATCCGCTTGATGACCTCGAAGATCCGGCGCTCGTCGGCCGTAACCAGACTCGGGGCAGGGATTGGCTCGGTGATGTGTTTGTAGCCGATGGAGAAGCTGTCCTCGCCGTCGTAGGGCACCAAGCCGGTAAGGCACTGGTACGCCACAACGCCGAGACTGTAGATGTCGCTTCGGCCGTCGGTGGGCTGGGCCCGCGCCTGCTCCGGACTCATGTAGTGAGGGGTACCGATAGACATTCCGGTGCCGGTGAGCTTCTGCCCCGACGCCGCCTTGGCAATGCCGAAGTCGGTCAGCACGCTCTGCCCGAACTCATCGAACATGATGTTGTCGGGCTTGATGTCCCGATGGACGATGCCGCGCTGGGCGGCATAGCCCAGGGCACTCCCCGCCTCCGACAGCAGGCGCCGGATCTCCGGCGGCGAAAGCTTCTTGCGCGCGCCAAGCACGGTGGAGAGCGAGCCACCCCGCAGGAACTTCATGACAAAGTAAATGACCCGCCCGGAGCGGCCGACACGGTAGATGGAGATGATGTTGGGATGCTCCAGCTGGGCGGCGGTGCGCGCCTCGCGTTGGAAGCGCTCCACGAACTCGGTGTCAAAAGCCAGGGAGAAAGGCAGGACCTTTACGGCGACTTCGCGCTCTAGTTGCCGGTCCCTGGCCCGGTAGACCATGGCCATTCCGCCCCGGCCCAGCTCCTCGATGATCTCATATTCGGCCGCGAGGGATTCTCGAACGAGATCGAGTTCCTGCAGCACCCCGGTCGCGATGGCATGGACCGGAGTGGTGGCCATCAGGTCGAGACCGCAGGAGGGGCAGAACTTCGATTTTCCGGTGATTTCACTTCCACATCGGGAGCAGAACATCCGCGCAAGCTACGTAACCCACGGAGGGAGTCAAGCCGATTACGTGGCGTATCGCGAGAGGGGTTGCGAAAGGCGGGGCAGCGGGCGGGTAAGCGGTAGGCGGGTAAGCGGGACAGCGGGTCAGCGAGAGTCAAATAACCCCTTCGCGCCACTGGCCCTGAGGGTAACTGTTTTTGGTCGCCGACTCCTTGCCGTCCCACTGACCCGCTGTCCCGCTGTCCCGCCTTCTTGGCACGTCACGTGCAGCGGTGAAGCGGCGACCAATACTGCTTCATCTACTTGGAGAGCCTGTGGTTCCGTATCACACCATCGCGTTCAGCCAGCAGAAACTCAGGGCTGCTCTTCGGCGCGCTGAAGGCCAGGACCCCGCCTTCACCTATGGGTTCGTGGTTCACTCCCGGCGCCAGCATGAGCGTCCCAGCCTGGGCCTCATCACTCTCCATGGCGAGAGCCTGGCATTCAACGAACGGCTGCTCAAGGCCCTCGACGGCCAGCCTCTCTGGCTGTTCGGGCACGCCCGCATCACCCTGGTTCCCGGCACCTCGATCTCGCCCACCGAGGGTGGCCGGACCAAGCCGGCGGACCGTCCGCTCGCCTCGATGCTTATGCATATCGCCACCTTTGACACCAGCACCGGGGTTACCCAGCATCTGGTTCAAGTGGAGGCGGTGGTCAAGGCGGAGAGCCTGGTCCAGCCGCTCCTTATTCTCGCACCTTCTCGTCCATCCGC
>JACCRS010000209.1 GCA_013813435.1 Gemmatimonadales bacterium | reverse complement strand
GCTCCGTAGTGTGCAGGTTCCCCGGGCGTGCCAAACTGAAATGTGACCCAACACGTCTCATGTCATCAGCCGCAGGGTTACCGCTATGAAGATCTCCGATATGTCCATCCGCCGGCCAGTACTGGCCAGCATGCTCAGTCTGGCGCTGGTGCTCTTCGGGGTCATCGGGTACACCCAGCTGGCGGTTCGAGAGTTCCCCGACGTGGATGCCCCGATTGTCTCGGTTACTACCGTACTTCCTGGGGCCAACCCCCAGGTGGTGGAATCCGCGGTCACCGACATTCTGGAGGAGGAGCTGAGCACCGTTGAGGGATTGCGTACCCTTACCAGCTCCAGCGGTGAAGGGGTCAGCAACATTACGCTCGAGTTCAATCTGGAGCGCGGCGTCGAAACGGCGGCTCAGGATACCCGAGACAAAGTTGCTCGTATCCGGGAACGTCTGCCCGAGGACGTCGAAGAACCGGTGGTGGCAAAGCAGGATGCCGACGCTCAGCCGTTCTTCTGGCTGGCCCTATCCGGAGAAAACTACGATCTGCTCCAGCTCACCGACATCGGCGACCGGCTGGTGAAGAGCCGCTTGCAGACCCTGCCCGGCGTAGGACAGGCCCGAATCTTTGGTGAGCGCCGCTTCTCCATGCGGGTTTGGCTCTCCGCTTCCGAGCTCTCAGCCAGGAGCCTCACTGTCCAGGATGTGCAACGAGCCATTCGAAGTCGTAACGTCGAGGTTCCGGCGGGCCGAATAGAATCGGAGAGGCGAGAGTTCACCGTGCGGTCCCTGGGCGAGCTAAAGACGCCGGAGGAGTTTGGGAACCTGGTTGTCAGCAACACCGACGGCATTCTGGTCAAGCTAAAGGACCTGGCTCGCGTCGAGCTGGGTGCCGAGGACGAGCGGAGCGAATTGCGCTTCAAGGGCACTCCATCGGTGGCCATCGGGATTATTCGGCAATCGAAGTCCAACATCATATCGGTCGCGGACGGAATTCGGGAGGAGTTGCCTCGGATTCAGACGTCCCTTCCGCCAGGTGTTTCGATCAACGTCGGCTTCGACCAGTCGGTGTTCGTAAAGCGCTCTATTAAGGAAGCGGAAGAGACCCTGCTCATCGCCGCCTTGCTGGTGGTGATCATCATTTTCCTCTTCTTGAGGAATCTCCGGGCCACGATCATCCCGGGCCTGGCCATCCCCACGTCCATCGTGGCGGCGTTCGCCATCATGTACTTCATGGGATTTTCCATCAACAACTTCACCCTGCTGGCGCTGACTCTGGCCATCGGCATCGTGGTGGACGACGCCATCATCGTCCTGGAGAACGCTTACCGGCACCAGGAAGAGCTGGGCGAGGCTCCCGAGGAAGCGGCCATCAACGGAACCCGGGAGATAGGCTTCGCGGTGCTCTCCACCACGATAGCCCTGGTAGCCGTGTTCACTCCGTTGGCCTTCCTCAAGGGTTCCACCGGCCGGCTGTTCAATGAGTTCGGCGTAGCGGTGGCGGGCTCCGTAATCATCTCGGGCTTCATCGCGCTTACCCTGACGCCGATGCTGTGCGCCAAGATTCTCCGGGTTCCGCCCCGGCATGGAACGCTCTACCGGATCCTGGAAAACGGGTTCAACCGGCTTGCTACAGGTTACGCGCGTACCCTGGCGCTGGCAATCCGGCACCGGCTGGTGGTGGTTGGCCTTACCGTGCTGGTGACGGCGGGAGCGGTTCTGGTATTCCGCTCACTGAAGCGGGAGTTCGTGCCGCAGGAAGATCGCGGCTGGTTCCTGACATTTATCATCGCACCCGAAGGCTCGTCCCTGGCCTACACTGACAGCTACCAGCGTCGAGCCGAAGCAATCCTCAACAAGACCAAAGAAGTCAACAGCTTCTTCAGCGTGGTCAACATCGGTGACGGAGTCAGCCGGGGGATCATCTTCACCAACCTCCACGACTGGTCAGAGCGCGACCGGTCGGTACAGGAGGTCATAGATGAGGTGCAGGGACAGTACTTCGGCATCCCAGGCGTGTTCGCATTCGCCAACAACCCACCTGCATTCGGTTGGGGGAGCCCGGTGAACTTCGTCGTCCAGCACTCAGACTTCGAGCTGCTGTCAAAGGGGAATGACACTCTACTGGCCCGTGCCCGGCAGATACCGGGACTGGTCAACGTCGACAGCGACCTCCGGGTCAACAAGCCGCAGCTTACAGTGAGCTTCGACCGAGACAGAGCCGAGGACCTGGGAGTCGCGGTGGGCGATGTGGCGACCACGCTCCAGGTGCTTCTCGGCGGTAACCAGACGGGAACCTTCACTCGGGCCAACAAGCAATACGATGTGATCGTGCAGCTCGACCCCCAGTCGCGGGCAACGCCGAGTGATATGACCGGGCTCTACGTGCGCGGGCGCGATAATCAACTGGTGAAACTGGAAGCGCTGGCTAGCGTGCAGGAAGGGGTGGGTCCGCGGGAGCTCAATCACTTCCAGCGAGTGCGTTCGGCCACCATCACCGCCAGCCTGGCGCCAGGCTACACGCTGGGGGAGGCGCTTGATACGCTCACCACCCTCGCGAATGAGGTCCTGCCCCGCGGCAGCAGTACCGCGCTGGCCGGCGAGTCGCGCGAGCTCGAGGAAAGCGGCGCGGCGCTCTACTTCGCCTTCCTGCTGGCGCTGGTGGTGGTCTTCATGGTGCTTGCCAGCCAGTTCGAGTCACTGGTGCACCCGTTCACGGTACTTCTCGCGGTGCCCCTGGCCGTTACCGGCGCCCTACTGACACTCAAGCTGGCCGGTTCGACCCTGAACGTGTATAGCCAGATCGGTATGATCCTGCTGATCGGCCTGGTCACGAAGAACTCCATTCTGCTGGTTGAATACATCAATCAGCTCAAGGAACGCGGGATGGACACCATGGCTGCGGCACAGGAAGCCGGCCGGATTCGTCTCCGCCCGATCCTCATGACGTCGGTTGCCACCGTGGCCGGTGCGCTTCCGATCGCGCTGGGACTGGGGGCCGGGTCGCTGAGCCGCAGGCCCTTGGGCTACGCGATTGTGGGTGGATTGATTTTTTCCACCGTGCTCACCCTGTACGTAGTCCCCGCGGTGTACGTGATCTTCGACGCTGTCTTCCAGCGCAGGAGAGTCCGGGCGCAGAGCGCGAGCGCCACTCTCACTCCGGCGGAGGCAGACTGATGCTGCTGCTGTTGCTGGCGCTTCAGTCTACGCCGGTGCCTTCGGCCGATTCGGTTTCGGCCGCCGACTCCATTCCCCGGATCACCCTGAGTCAGGCAATCAGCCGGGCTACCAGGTTTGATCCGGAGTATGTCCGCGCCCTCGGTCAGATCGATGACGCGGAGTGGGGCCGCCGGGCGGCTATGCTGGCGTTCTTCGTTCCATCGGTGGAGCTGGGGCTGGATCAGACCAGGTACTCGCAGAGCTTCTTCAACCCGGCCGATCCGGCCAATCCCACCAGGACACTCGTGGTGGGACGGGCCAGTGCCAACTACGAGATCTTCAGCCTGCGGAAGTTCACCGAGCTGTCTCGTACCAGGGCGGATATCAACAGCGCTGAGGCAGGCGAGCTGGAGCAGCGGTTCCGTGCGGCCCTGGAGACCGAATCGAGTTACTACGACGTCCTGGTGAATCAGGAGCTTGCGAGAGTGACCGGGGAGCGGGCTCGACGCGCTCGGCAGGGACTGGGTGTTGCTCGTGCGCGGGTGGCATCCGGCGCGGCAGTTCAGACCGACTCCTTACAGCTGGTTCTGGAGCTCACCCGCGCCCAGGTAGAGAGCCTGCGACAGCAGAACGCACTACGCACCGCTCAGCTGGAGCTCGGGCGCCGGGTCGGCGCTTCCGGTCCGGTGGATGCCGTGCCGCCCGCTTCGCTGCCATCCGGTCTGCCGATCAGCCTTCCTGATGCCCTGCGAATGGCTCTGGATCAGGGGCCCCAGTACCGCGCGGCGCGGGCCAACGAGAACTCGGCCGAAGCGGCCCTGCGGGCGCAACGAGGCGACTACTTGCCGGTACTCAGCATCGGCGGGGTGCATCAGAGGTACGACACAGAGATTTTTCCCAGTGCATCCAACGTAAATTCGGTCACCTTCAGCCTTACGTTCCCGCTCTGGAATAACGGCCAGCGGGAGATTCAGGTAACCCGGGCGCGAGTGAACCGGGACGTTGCACGTACTATTCGGGAGGACCTGGAGCGAGTAGTACGCCGGGACGTGAACACCTCCTACAATGACTATCAGACCAGCGCGGCGTCGGTGGAGCTTGCATCAGTAGGAGTAACCGTAGCCACTCAGAACTACCGCATGCAGGAGCTGCGTTATCGGTCAGGGGCCAGCACCATCCTCGACCTCCTGGATGCTCAGGTCAACCTGGCCCAGGCAGAGGCAGACCTGATTCGGGCCCGCTACGAAGCCAGACTGGCCCTGGCACAGCTGGAAGCGATTCTCGGCCGAAGACTATTCACGAACAAGGAAGCCCCGTGAGACCGAACCATGTGACATTGATACTGCTGGCCACAATGGCGGCCTGCAACAAGGCCGAGTCGACTGCTGGAGAAGGTGCTGGTGCACCGGGCAATGCTGGACCACCGGCCATGCCGGTGGAAGCCGCTAACGCCCGAGCCGATACGGTCGTGGACGCCATCCTGGCAACCGGCCAGATAGCCGCTCTGCAGTCGATCGAGCTTCGACCGGACATCGAAGGGCGTCTGGTCCAGATTCTGGTGCGCGAGGGCTCACCCGTTACCAGGGGGACTGCGCTGTTTAAGATCGACGACGCCGAGCTGAAAGCTCAGGTGGCGCAGATCGAAGCCGAACGCGACTTGGCGCGGCAGTCGCTGTCCCGTACCCGCGATCTTCTGAAACAGAAGGCCTCGTCTCAGGCAGAGCTCGAACGGGCCGAAGCCACCATGCGGAGCAATGAGGCGCAGCTCGAGTTGCTCAAGGTGCGCCTGGGCCGCACGCTGGTTCGGGCGCCCTTCTCCGGCGTGATGGGCCAGCGCCTCGTGAGCATGGGAGACTATGTCACAACCAGCACTCGTCTGGCAGCCTTGCAGACGGTCTCCCCTCAACGCGCCACTTTTCAGGTGCCGGAGCGTTACGCCGAGCAGGTCAAGCCCGGCCAGGAGGTCACTTTCCGGGTGGCTGCACTGCCCGGGCGAGAGTTTACCGGGAAGGTCGACTTTGTCGATCCGATCGTCCAGCTTCCCGGGCGCACGATTCTGGTTAAGGCACAGGTGCCTAATCCGCGGCGGGAGCTTCAGTCCGGCATGTTCATCGAGGCAAGACTAGCCACCGCCGTGCGGCCGAGCGCCGTGATCATTCCCGAAGACGCGGTTCTTCCGCTGCAGGGGTCGAACTTCGTGTGGGTGGTGGCCGACGGAAAGGCCACCCGGCGTCAGGTAGAGCTTGGCGTACGCACCCCGGGCTTCGTCGAAGTGAAGACAGGGGTCGAGAACAGCGAGACCGTGGTGGTTGGTGGCCAGGAGCGATTGGCCGAAGGCGCGCCCGTCCAGGCCACTATGGTAGAGCGAACGCCGTTAGGCGGGCGGGAAGAAACCGCGGCAGCAGACGGCAGGACCTCGGGGCAAATGGACACCGGAGCAGCGGTGACGCCCGACAGCGGGGCCGCAAAGCCTGCACCGAGCAACTGAGCGAGGGACAGCGGGCAGGCAGCTAGAATAGCCCACTCTTCGCCGCTGCCCAGAGACGCATCAGCCGTTCAAACCCGTCCTGTAGCAACTCCACCTGCTGCGGGCTCGGCGAAGCCGCGACCGCTGTTTCCAGCTCGCTCACCAGCCGTCCCATCTCCTGGCGCCCCTGCTTGGCGGCCTCGACTTTGATCTGCGCCAGCAACTCCGCGATCTTCTTTCGCACGTCTTCGTCGTCCGGAACCTGCCAGAGATAGGTGGCGCTGTCCCGCCCGGCCACGCAGAGTTCTCCCAACCGGTCCATCAACGGTGGCATGGTTCTTCTGGGAGCAGGTTTGGAATCATCCGGCATTGGAGTCTCCCCCTGAAAGATTTCGTGAGCATACCGGTGTGGCGGTGCGCAGCTCTCGCGGTCTGCGGGCTCCTGATTCTCCGATCACCCTCAAATGTCGCTGGGCAGGCGCCCGATCGAAACCGTTCCCCTATCCCAGCCGACCTGCCTCGATTTACCCTGCGCGAGATCGTCACCGGCAGCAACGATACGCTGAACCGAATCCCCGGAGGTTGGCTTCAAGCCGCAATGGCGGAAAAGCCGGAGTCTCTGGCGTTGGCCGGCTATCACAAGGTAGCGGCGCTCAGCGGTGTCGGCCCTCTGGATCTCAAGGCACTCGGGTCGGATCGGTTCCATCACGTGATGGGGTTGTATCGACGAGAGGAGCTGACCCGGGCTGCTCGCCGGACTCTCTCAGCGATCCGCGCTACGATTCCCGGACGCGTCACCGGCGCGCGTTTCGACCGCTTGTTTCGGCCCGCCGGCGAGTGGGTGGTCGACCTACACGATGCCGCGCTGGCGTGGGCCCGAAGCCGGGCTTCTGGTGTGACATGGGAATCCACGCGGCCAGCCCTTGCCGCGGCTCACTGGCTCGATTCTAAAGACAGTACGGTTGAAGGGGTGCCGCGTGCCTTGTACGGGCTCACAGTCCTTGCCGCAACGGACTCGGCGGCTTTCTCCAAGGTAAGCTCCGACCTTTGGCGTGCCGACTCCATCTCCGCCGCTGCCGTTCAACTGCTGCTGGCGGGATACACCCAGAGCCAGAAGTGGTACGCCGATGCGCTGCAGTTCCTGCTGTCCGAGCCTTGGGTTGCTGATGGAGCGCAGGGGCGCTCTCCCGCGGATTACGTGCGAGACGACTGGCGTCGGATGACAGGCGGTGCCGAAACCGTAACTCCTCTACCTGAGATTCGCGCGCGCCTGTTCGGATATCCGCAGGCGGTACCGCGCTACGGCATTCCAAGCGCACTCTTCCAGCACCTGGTCGTGGCTCACAACCACTCTGCCCGAAGCTGGCTGACGCGCCACGGCGAGGGCAGACTGCTGCGAGTGATTCGATCGCTGCCACCGGGGGACACCAGCCTGGTGCTGCTTCAGGCCGGCTCGGAATCGATCCGGCTGACCACGGTGCCGCGTCAGTCACGCGAGAGCTTGAACGGCTTTCTCGAGCCGAATGATGTGATTGCGATTGATCCCGGCTACCTGCCGCTGCTGGCGCTCGGGACAGTAGTGCACGAGTGGCAGCACCTCCACTTCCGGCACAAACAGCTGGCCGCCTTTGCCCGATCGCTCCCGGCGGAACCGCCCGCGCTGGTCGAACTGCCGGGGATCGAGCCTCATCTGGCCGAAGGGTTCGCAGAGTGGAGCTCGGATCGAATCCTGGCGCCGCTACATGCCCGCTGGCCGCTCCTGGCACTCGGTGAGATGGAGAAGCGCGCCGCGCTTGCAAGAGGGAGCGCAGCCGACCAGCACTCCGTCGGATACGCGCTCGTTCGGGCACTCGAGGTTGCCTTGGGTAACCCGGCACGTACAACGCAACTGCTGCTGCAGAACGCTGAGCACCCCGCACGAATCGCGACGCGGCCGGAGCTGCGCCGCGCCTGGAGGGTCCACCACGGCGCTCGGGACCGTGTGTTGACCGTGCCTTCACGCAGGATCCTGGTTCCTGAGGTAACGTTCACGGTGGAGGATGGGTTTCCCGATATAATCTCAAGCCGCATTGTGGTCCCAGTGAGCAGAAAGGCGCCGCGATGATGCGCTATGCCCTAAGCCTCTGGGCACTGCTGGCGGGCCCGCTAGCCGCACAGACAACCCGACCTGAGCGCACCGATTTCCGGGAAACTTCCTCTTACGCCGACGTCCTCCGCTTCCTGGATTCCCTGAGCCGGGCGACCAACGACGTGCGCCTTGGAACGCTGGCAGTGAGCGCTGAGGGCCGGCCGATTCCCTACGTACTGGCGGCGAGACCGCTGCCGTTCGGCCCGGCGGAGGCGCATCGTGGGGGCAAGCCCATCGTCTATCTTCAGGCCAACATCCATGCCGGCGAAGTCGAGGGCAAGGAAGCGGCCCAGATGCTGCTTCGGGACCTGACACTGGGTCGACTGCGCCCCCTGCTCGACAGCCTGGTGCTGCTGGTGGTGCCGATCTTCAACGCCGACGGCAACGAGCGACTGGGCCCCGGTGAACGGAACCGGCCGGGTCAGAACGGGCCGGCTGTCGTGGGACAGAACACCAACGCGCAGGGGCTCAACCTTAATCGCGATTTCGTAAAGCTGGAGGCGCCGGAGACCCAGGGCGCTGTCAGGTTGATCGGAGCCTGGGATCCCGATCTGCTCATGGACCTCCATACCACTAATGGCAGTTACCATGGCTACGTCCTTACCTATTCTCCCGGCCTCAACCCAAACACCAGTCCGGCGGCCGATTTCGTTCGCCGCCGGTTTCTGCCGGTGGTACGAGACCGCATGCAGCGGCGGCACGGTCAGCAGACGTTCTCCTATGGCAACTTCCGCAGCCAGGACCCCGACTCGCTGATACTGGGATGGGAGACCTACGACGCGCGGCCACGTTTCGGTACCAACTGGATGGGCCTTCGCGGACGCCTGGCCGTGCTGAGCGAGGGCTACAGCAACGCCGATTTCAAGACCCGTATACAGGCTACCTACAACTTCGTGAATGAAGTGCTCAGCCTGGCTGCGGAGCAGAGAACTACGATCAAGTCTCTGGTGATGCACTCCGACCGGAGAAGGCCGGACTCGGTTGCTGTGAGTTCGGTACTGGCGTCTGCTGAAATTCAACCGGTCGTCGCCGAAGTAACCCATCCTGCCGGTGAGGGCAGCAGCGGCTTTTCCCGGCGACAACGCACCGGAGTCTACCGAACCATTCGGATGCCGGTGTTCGACCGGTTTCGATCAGCACGGATTGAGTCGCTGCCGGAGGCCTATCTCGTTCCGGCGCGCCTTCGGAATATCATAGCGCTGCTCAGGCTTCAGGGTATTGGTGTCGATTCCCTCACCGGACCGTGGAAGGTGCCGGCTGAATTATTCATGGTCGATACTCTGTCGGTGGGCCCGCTCTTCGAGGGTCATCGCACGGTCCAGGCCGCTGGCAGGTGGAGCCGTCAACCCAAAGACACGCTAGTCGCCGCCGGCTGGTATGTCGTGCCTACACGGCAGCCACTGGGTGTGTTGGCCGCTTACTTGTTAGAGCCGGCCTCTGAGGATGGAGTGGTCGTCTGGAACCTCCTGGACCGAGAGCTCCAGCCTCGCGTCAACTATCCTATACTGCGAACGCTTTCCCAGCCGCGAGTACCGGTGGTAGCGGTCCCGTAAGTGGTTGCCGGTAGTGCTAGATTTCGCCCCCTGGTGAGTAGCGCTTCATCTTACTCAGAGGATTTTTCATGACCGCCCGCGCCGCCGCACAGTCCCGCACCTTCTTGACGTGGTTCTGGGAATGGGCGAAGTCCATCCTTGTTGCCCTGGTGGTCTGGTTCTTCCTCCGCACATTCCTGGTGGAGGCTTTCCGGATCCCATCCGGCAGTATGGAGAACACGCTCCTCATCGGCGACTTCCTGTTTGTCAACAAGGCGCTGTATGGGGCTGAGGTACCCCTCATCGGAGCACGGCTTCCGGCGGTGCGCGAACCGCGTCGCAATGATGTCCTGGTGTTCGACTCGGTCGAGGACCAGGGTCTAAAGGTGGTAAAGCGGCTGATCGGAATGCCCGGCGACACCTTGAGCATGGAAAATGGAGAGCTGTTTCGCAATGGAGAAAGGGTCAACGAGCCCTATGCTTTGCGGTCAGACCCGACCCGGTCAGAAGGCCCGCTTCAGCGCGCCAAGATGCGCGAGTGGCAGGTGCCGCACCTGGTCAACCGGGATGCGGCTACCTACCAGCCTGACCTGCAGGACTGGGGACCCATAGTGGTACCATCCGGTTCGTTTTTCATGATGGGTGATAACCGTGACAGCTCGTACGATGGGCGCTATTGGGGCTTTCTTCCCCGCGCCAACGTCAGGGGCAGGCCGCTGGTGGTTTACTTCAGCTACGATCCCAGCAGCTGGCGCGCGCTGCCGTTCCTGACGGCGGTGCGCTGGAGCCGGCTGTTCAACTCTCCGGAGTGATAGCTTCCTACTCAGCCAGACGGGGAGCTTCGGGCAGAGAGGACCGGTTCAGTGTACGGGGAATGTAGGCGGCGCTACGGCTGCAGGCTGCACAGTGAAGGGTAACCCGGCCACCCTGCACGTCGTCGGCGCTGGATCGATCTGGCACACGCTCGACTTCGGATGAACCACAGGAAGGACAGACCAGTGGTTTCTGGTCCCGATCTGCGGCGATCAGAACCAGTGCTTCGGGTGCCCGGTACTCTTTGATGCCCCGACGTCCCACGGTCGGCCCTTCCAGCGGGGCAAAGTGGCACGGATCTGGCTACCCCCGCATCAAGCCAACTTACGGGTCTTTGGGTGGTCGCGCAAAGGCTCAGCCGGATCCGCATCCTGGAGCTTGCATATGCGCAGTCTTCTTTCGCCTTCCATTGCCACCCTTGCCCTGCTCAGCGTTGGAGCTAAGGCTGAGGCTCAACGAGTTCATGAGATCCAGATGGAAGCCAATCCCCAGAAGGAAGTGTTCCGGTTTGTTCCCTCGCAGGTAACCGCTCGTCCCGGCGACGTCCTGCTTTTCAAAGCCATCAGCGGCGCGCCCCACAGCATCGTATTTGAAGCTGGCAGTTTGTCCGGGCCAGCGCACGAAGCACTCAACGGCGCCATGAGCCGCCGGGCCGGCGACCTCAGCAGCCCTCTACTCAATCCCAACGGCGCTGAGTACCGGATAACGGTGCCCGCTCTCGCCCCAGGCCGGTACGAGTACTTCTGCCTGCCGCACCGCGCCTATGACATGCGGGGAACCCTCCAAATAGCGAAGTAGCGAACTGTACTACTAGCGTTCTACTGTCACCAGTGCGAGAATTCCGGCTGAATCGCGAGTCCGACGCCCGGCCGGGCTCTGTGTGTGACGTGTGGAGTAAGGAGGACCTGTGGTATCGGAACTAGGCGGCTCCCAGATCTCGACCCTTCTGGAGACACTTCCCGGCATAGCCAATGTCCTACGGAGTCCGGTAGCTGATGCGCTGGGTAGCGTCATCCGCGCCGCGGCGCGGATTGGCGAATTCAACGTGGCTGATGCCGAAGAGCTGATACGCTACGCCACCCGGCGAAGCCTGCTGGGCAACGAAGAGGGCGATCGAATTCTGGCGGAGGTCCACGCCGCCCAACAGAAGCGCCTGGAGAAGGCCGCGGACCGGGAGAAGGCGCTCAAGACCAAGGCTCGGGTCAAAGCCAGAGCGGTCAAATCGGTCAAGGCGGTGAAGGTAAGCAAGTCGTCCAAGGGCAAGCGAAAGCGGTAGACCTACTCCTCAAGTCTTGAAATCCTGCATCAGCGCAGTCAGCCGTGTGGCGCCCTGGAGCAGGTCGCCCGCGGCGGCAGCCATCTCCTCGGTAGATGCGGTCTGTTCCTCGGCCGCAGCGGTTACCTGCTCGCTCGCTGAGGCGTGCTCGGTGGCGGCCTGGCTTACTTCCTGAGTACGCTCGCCCAACTGTACCACGATCCTGCGATTGGCTTCCGCTTCCCGCACCACTTCAGCCGCTGCCGTGTGGACCTCCTGTACCGCCTTGGCTATGTCCTCCAGAGCCCGCGCCGCCGCCAGAGCAACCGCCTCAATGCCGTGCACCTTGGCCGAGCCCACGTCCATGGTGGCGGACACGTCCCGAACCTGGTTCTGAATAAACTGGACCGTCTTAGCTACTTCTTCCGCGGCACTCGAGCTGGAATCGGCCAGACGCCGGACTTCCTCGGCCACCACCGCGAACCCACGCCCATGCTCGCCCGCCCGTGCCGCCTCGATGGCGGCATTGAGCGCCAGCAGGTTGGTCTGTGACGAGATCTGGCGGATAAGATCGATGAAATCGGTGATCGGCTCCGAGAGCCGGGCAAGCTCCTGCACCTGACGGGCCGACGTGCCGACGACCTCCCGGATGTCCAGCAGCGTCTGGCCGGCAGCCGCCACATCTGCCTGATTCCGAGCGGCGAGATGCTGGATACGTTTCCCCAGCTCGAGCACCCGGGCTGAGGCCACTGCGTTGGTTTCCGCTATCTGGCGTAGATCGAGGAGCAAGGCGTCTGCCTTCTCCATTCCCTTTACCTGCTGTTCCGCGCTGGACGCCACTTTAACCATGGCGGTCGAGATCTCGCCGCTGCTGGCTGCCAGCTCCTCGCTCATGGCTGAGAAATCGGTGGCGCTATTGCCGATCTGGCTGGCCTCACCCACCACCGACACCACGACTCCTCGAAGCCGGGAGGCCATGCCGTCCATGGCGCGCGCCAGCAGGTCGAGCTCGGTTGGCATCCGCCCCAGCTGTACCCGCCTCAGGTCGCCTCCGCCGAAGCGGTCCGCCGCGCCTATAAGGCGTCGAAGCGGCCGATCCACCATACGGACCGTAAAGACCGAGATGCCGATGCCGGCGGTCAGGGACACCAGGAAGAGCAGCCACAGCACAAACCGGCGATCTCCCGCTTCCCGCCGGAGCTCATTGGCCCGCGCCATGGAACGATTGTTCTGCGCCAGCACGAGAGCGCGCACATCTCCCAGGAGAGTGTCCGCCGGAGCCCGTGCGAGCTCAGCCTGGCGTCGCGCCTCGTCGGTCCGGCCCAGATCGGCGAGGGCGTGGGCCGTGGCATAGACGACCTCGATCGCTGCTTGATTCCCGGCGATCTTGTTGACGATGTAACGGTCCGATGTGGTCAGCGCATTGAGGGTGCGGAACCGGCGCTGGTACATGTAGGCGGAATCGCCATCCTCGATGAAGCGCCGCTTCAGCGCGTCCGACCGGAGAAGCAGGTACTGCTCGGCGGAGCGAACCTCGGAACCAATCGACGCTATCAGTCCGTTGCTCAGGTCGGTGCTTTCGAGCAGCAAGGACAGCTCGCGGTCGACCGACTTATCCAGCGAGCTGATCGACTTCACCCCCAGTAGGGCGATGAAGAAGACCAGCAGGATCAAGACTGCCATGCCGCCGATCACCCGGCTCCGAAGGCTGTGCATCACGATGATTATTGTCCGCCCGCCAGGCGGACCACGCCGTCGCGGACCACGCCGATGTAGACGGATTGATTGGGCACATCGCCTTTAGAGTCGAACGAAACCGTTCCGGTCACCCCGTGGAAGGCCGGCGCCAACGTACCCACCCGGGCGAGCTCGCGGCGCACGGCGTCGCGCCTGGATCCGGCTCGCGTTAGCACGTCGCGCAGTAGATATACCGCGTCGTAGGTGGCCGCGGCCGGCTGATTGGGCAGCCCGGCGGACGGAAACTTCCTGCGATAGGCCTGGATGAATGCCTTGTTGGCCGCGGTAGCCAGAGTGGGGAGGTAGGCGGACGAGAGGTACACTCCCTCGGCCAGCGGGCCGGCCGCTTCAATGCCCTCCAATCCATCACCACCCAGGATCGGCATCGTGAGGCCACGTTTGCGGGCTTGGCGAAGGATCTCTTCGGCTTCGCCCCGGTTGCCGGCCACTACCACAAAACCAGTCCCGCCGATCTTCGCTAAACGGTCGAGGTAGGGGCCCACCTGGGGGGTGTCCCCCAGGTAGGGGTCGATCGATTGGAGCACGCCGCCCCGGCGAATAAAGTCGCGGGCAAAGGTTTGCCGCACGCCGCGACCGTACTGATCATTCAGGTACAGCACCGCACCGCGCTCGAGGCGCAGCGTGTCATGCACCCACTTGGCCAGCGCGGTGCCATGAGCCAGATCGCTGGGGCAGATCCGGAAGGTGTAGTCGCCCGCGCTAGCGACGTCGGGCGAGGAGGAAGAGGGAGATATGGCGGCGACAGGGTCCGGCCCGCCGTTATAGACGGGAGCGGCGGCGAGCGTCATTCCCGAGAAAAGATGGCCGATCACCGCGGAGACACCGGCCTCGTAGAGATCTGTCGCCACAAAAACCGCCGAATCCGGGTCGGCGTAGTCATCGCGCTCAACCAGTTCGAGGGGCCTGCCCTCGATGCCGCCCTGGGCGTTGATCTCTTGAACCGCCAGCTCGGCAGCGTATTTCATGGGTACGCCTACCGGATCACTCAGTGATCCCGCCAATCCGATCTTGATGGGGCCGGGCGAGACGCTGCAGGCGGAGATGACCATCCACGTGGCCACAGCCAGAAGCTTGTGAGACGACCTGAGATCCACGCACATCCCCCTGTCAACGGAGTCGGGGTTCAGCCCCGAGGAGTGCCATGCTCGACTGGACCGACCGTTCACCCGATGCAACCTTCGACCTGCACGGACAAACCGTGCTCGAGGCGCTGGCTAACGCCGAGCGGTTCCTGCGGGCTCAGGGCAAAGCTCGTCGAGGCGGAATTGTCCGGCTCATCACCGGGCGCGGGCGCGGCGGCGGGGGTGCGCCGATCCGGACTCGAATTCGCGGCCTGCTTCGCACGTTAAAGCAGTCCGGCAGCGTCGTCAGCGACTACGTACTCGAGGAGAGCGAAGGCAGCTATCTGGTACGGCTGGCCGGCTGAGGCGGCGAGCCACGAGGTGGGGCTCCCGTGCGACCCCAACTGTCGAGCACTCGACCATCCACCAGGCTGACCGAAACAACCTTCTGGCCTCGCTCCACTCGCCAGGTAAGGCGCATCATTCGACCCCGCCGCACCCATTGAAACATCTTCTGAGCACCCTGGGTTCGAGGGCTTACGCGTCCGTAGCGCGATTCCAGTTCTTCGCGCCAGTGTTCGAGCTGTCCTGGAGCTGGGATGCCGGAAAGGGTGATGACCCCGGCCACGCTATCCATGGCGGAGACCCAAAGTTCCACAGCGCCGCCGAACTGCCGGGCTTTCAATGCCGCACGGCACTCGTTGACCCGCGGATCTACCCTTGACTGGCGGCACCGCATCCGGCCCGAGCCTGTGCTATGGAGGTGTTGTGCCAACTCGTCCAGCCGGGCTCCGGCTCGGAACCCGAGGAACTCCAGGACCGCCGTGTCCGGCACGCTGGCACCCGCACTCGCACCCGGCAGAGCGGAACCCAGCAGCGCGCTGGCGAGGGCGACCGCACGGGCCGATGTCAGCATGTGATCAGCCACCTCAGTGGAACATGACGCTGAGGAGTATCGGTTGGGCGGGATGGGAACTAGATACCAAACCCCCCGCCGAGCAGCGCGGCGGGGTGGCGTTAAACCTCTTACACGCGGGAAGGGTGCCGGGGGATCAGACCTTACGGACGTTCGAGGCCTGAAGCCCTTTTGGGCCCTCGACTACCTCGAACTCCACGCTGTCTCCTTCGGACAGCGAGCGGAAGCCGTCAGCGATGATGGCAGTGTGGTGCACGAAGACATCCTTGCCACCGTCCTGCGCGATGAAGCCGAACCCCTTTGCATCGTTGAACCATTTAACCGTGCCCTTCGCCATTGCTACAACCTCTTGAAAGGGGGCCCGAGGGCCCCGGGGAAAACCCCAGCCGTTGTGGCAGGGTTAAAAACCCCGAAAAAGGTCGTCGGGATCAACTCCCGGCGACCCAACAAGCTCAAGAATGAAAGGGAGGAACCGCGTGCTGCATGCCATAAGGTCATGCCTGAGAAAGGTTTTGTCAATAAGTGGAGTCATGAGTCGCGAGTCACGAGTCCTCAGGGACAGGACGGCCTTCCTCGGCGCTGGCGTCCCGCGACTCGCGTCTCGCGATTACTTCAGCACCACCCCCGCCGCCCTGAGCTCGTGGTCCAGCAGCCAGCGTTTGCGGGCCAGGCCCCCGCCGTAGCCGACCAGACTGCCGTCCTTGCCGACCACCCGGTGGCAGGGAATCAGGATGGCCAGGTGGTTAGCGGATACCAGCCAGCCGATCTGGCGTGGATGTAATCGGGTGGCACGGGCTACGTCATCATAGGAGCGGGTTTCGCCCAGCGGGATCTTTCGAAGCGTCTTGAACACGGCGGTCTGGGCCGGAGAGAGATCGAACCAGCGTTTCAGGTGGTTGGGAAAGGGGAAGGGGGGCGGGGATCCAGTGAAGTACTCGTCAAGCCAAGTGGTGGTGATGCCGCAGCTCCCTTGCGCGATATGCAGTTCGGGCACCGCGGCTCGGAGTCTGACTGCCCATTTGATTGTCACCGCCCGGTTGGGATACTCGATGACTAACGGTCCGGCTTCGCACTCCACGACGGTGAGCGCACCTATAGGCGAGCTGTACGACGTCCATTCCACTCGCATGCCGGCTTTGTCCTCCCGTCTTTCCCGTAACTTAGCGGTTCCCCGCTCCCCCCGCAGGATGTACATTGTGCGCCGTCCCAGACAGCCTTTCGACCCAGCTCTCCGAGGCCCCCGATGGTGCACCTCCTCCCGCTATTGACCCTCCTGCAGCAGCAGCCGGCTTCCGCCCCGGCAAAGTCGCCAGCAATTGCCAAGGTTACCGTCGAGCCGGCCGAAGTTGCGGTGGAGGTTGGCGATACCGTCCGGCTTCGGGTGCTGGCGGCGGATTCATCCGGCCGGCCGGTCAAGGACCTCGCGGTTCGCTGGTTCCAATCCGGCGGATATTTCGAGGGGCGGGTCGATTCGACCGGGTTGGTGACCGCGGGCGCCACCGGCACCGTGGCCGTCAGTGCGGTGGTGAGCCCCCGTGCCGGCGGCCCCCCCGCGACCGGGTTTGCCCGAATCACTGTCCTTCCCCAGCCGGCCGCGAAACTCGTCTTCGATCAAGTGGTCTCGAGGCTGTATGCCGGTCAATCGCTGGTGGTCAGCGCGGTGCCATTCGCCATGAACAACGATCGCCGGTACGACCAGGTGTTATGGAAGTCCGATGCCCCTGCTGTGGTTGCGGTGAGCACGACCGGCCGGCTGAGCGCCGGGCGACCAGGTAAGGCCAGTATCACTGCGCGCGCGGGACGCGCCACCGCGTCCTTCGCCGTTACTGTAGTGCCCAATCCAGTTACCTCGATCAGCATCGCTCCGGCTCGCGCTGCAGCCCGCACCGGGGACGTGATTCGGTTTTTATTTCACGCCCGGACCAGTACTGGTCAGCCGGTGGCTGACGTGACGCCTGAATGGGGACTGAACCCGGGCAACGGGCAGATTGATACCGACGGAAATTTCGTGGCAGACGTTCCGGGGAGCTATCGGGTGTCGGCCACGTTCGCCGGAAAAATGGCTGAGGTCACTGTCGAGGTTCGGCCCCGAGACGTCCGCCGGCCCACCACACTGGTTGGCCGACTTCCACTCCGGTTCCCGGCGGCAGAGTTCTGGCTACACCCTGATGGTCGCCATGGCTATCTGAGCACCATCGGCGACAGAATGTATGCCATAGACCTGAGCAACCCCGCCTCCCCGGTCATAACCGACTCGGTGGTGGTCGACGCGCGGACCATCAACGACATCATGACCACCGAGGATGGCAAGTACGGCGTGCTCACCCGGGAGAATGCCTCCACCCGGAAGAACGGCATCGTAATTCTTTCCTTCGAGGATCCGGCCCACCCCAAGCCCATAGCTGAGTTCACTGAGACCGTGACCGGCGGGGTGCACAGCACGTTCATCTATCGGGGCCATGTCTACCTCACCGACGATGCGACGGGTTCCCTCAGAGTGATAGACATCCGCGACCCGTATAAGCCGCGGCAGGTAGCGCGTTGGCAAACCCGGCCGGATGAAGCGGGTAATTCCCTTCACGACGTGGATGTCAAAGACGGCCTGGCGTATCTCAGTTATTGGAATCAGGGTCTGGTGATCCTCGACGTCGGCCATGGTGTCAAAGGCGGGAGTCCGGAAAGCCCGCAGCTGGTCTCACAGTACAAGTACGACCTGAATTCGCTCTACCGGGAAGTCGAGGCGGTCGGCGGCCCCGGTTTTATTCGGGGAACCCACACCGCCTGGCGCGCGGGCAAGTACGTGTTCGTGGGCGATGAGGTCTTTTCGGCCCGCCCTCGCCGCACCGAAGGAGGTGGGGTGGTCGGGCTCGGCCGCGCCTACGGCCGCCTACATGTAATTGATGTTTCCGACATCTCCCGGCCCAAGGAAGTGGCCTACTACGAGCCCAAAGATGGCGGAAGCCACAACGTCTGGGTGGCTGGCGACACCCTGTATATGGGAGACTATCAGGGCGGGCTTCGGGTGCTCGACGTCTCCGGCGAGCTGAGAGGCGATCTTCTGCGCCAGGATCGGGAGATCGCTCACGTGGTAACCGGCGATCCATCCGGGCTCACACCCAATGCACCAAACGCGTGGGGCGCGATCTACCGCAATGGGTTGATCTACGTTCCTGATATCAATTCCGGCCTGTGGATCGTGCGGGTGGAGCCGAAGTCGGAGCTGGTTCCGTAGCAGGCGAGGCCGCAGGGAAGCAGGGAAGGAAAAGTCGAGATGATCACACAGATGATGAGGCGTCCCCGCTTCCCCGCTTCCCCGCCTATATTCCCATCATGGCCACCCCGCAGACACTCGTCATCCGAACCTTCACCGATCGGGCTGAGGGACTTTCCCACTTCGTCCTCCGAGCGGGCGAGGCTCCCCGGCTGCTGGCCTTCGACGATGCGCTGGGATGTCCGGTCGAGACCGCGCTCGCAGCCCTCGAGTGGACTGGAGCCGTCGGCGTGCTCCAGGACGACGATCTGCTGCATGCCGCGCGATTGACCAGCGAAACGGCCGCGGCGGTGATCGAGCGCAAAGGGCAGAACCGGCGCCGCTACGTGTACCTGGGTCCGCGGCTGGATGCCCCGCCCATGGATGTGTTCGAGGGAGCCATCCTGTTCGACGAGCCCGGCGTCAAGGCCGTAGAGTTCACCGAGCGGGCCCACGGCCTGGCCCATTTCCTTCGCGCCACCTCGGGAGCAGGGGCGCTTCTAGCACTGCTGGGGCGGCGCGCCCCCGAGATCCGCCACCTGCGGCGCTGGCTGGGACCGATTATCCAGGAGCTCGATCTGCCCCGGCCGTTGGTTGCCGGGTGGTTTGCCGCGAGCTCAGCCGGCTGCCTCTTCTCTTCCCCCGAGGGCGAGCCTACCTACCGCTACATAGAAGTCGGCACCGAATCATGAAACGTTTGTATGTCATGGTTTTAAGCACATTGTGGGCACCCGCGCTTGCTGCTCAAGGTACGGTGGTGCTTCCCGAACCTCCCCTCGACTCTGCTCGCATTACTCTTCGGGACGATCTGCTCCGGTTCCGAGATACGCTGAACAGTATAGATGCGGCGGCCGCGCGGCTCCAGCGAGACTTCCGCGAAGCTTCGACGGCCGCGCTCCTGTCACGGGCTCGGGTGATGAGCGACGCATGCGCCCGCTCGGCACGCAACCTCCCACTCACGCACAAGGCCGTGCTGGCGGCAGATACGCCCGATAAACGCCGACGGAAAAGCCGGGGCGAAATGGTACAGGCTCTGGACCGGCTCCGCGGAGTGCTGAGCCGCTGCAGGACTGACTTCGAGGCGATGGCCCGGCCAGGTGAAGGCGAAACAGTCCGAGGCTACGGCAATGCTCGAGCAATACCGGTCCAGACAGCGCTGCGGAAGTACGAGCGGGTGCTGGCCAGCTTTTTCAGCGCCATGGGCATCAAGGTGTCTCCGCTCGGAGCCCCGGTCAGGCCTTTGGCAAGCTGAGGCTCATGTGGATACACATCTCCACATTGTGTTGAAGGAGTTGGTAGTCCGGCAGCAATTCGTGACTTAGCTTTCCACATCAGATCAACTTAATAACGGTGTAACCCGAAGAAAGATAGGCACTTGCGAGATTGTCGCAGGTGCCTATCTTATTGCCACGCACCGTATCGGAACGTACTGAGACCCGTGTCACAGCGGCGAACGAGCGGTGGGTTTGAGCGGTTTCTCGGCTCGAACAGCTGAAGCCAGTCGCGTGCTTCATCCGCCCCGATCTAGCGCCTCGGGGTGCAGTGCGAAGGGTTGGTCCGCGACCCAATCCGACTCGCAGCGCTCGCATAGACGAACCAGGCGGGATGGCCATCCGGCTTGGGGATCGAAACCAAGGCTTCACCGCGCCCTACCGAGCGGCGAATCAGCCAACCGGCGGCAGGTGGAAGAAGAACGGGGCAGCGATGCTCCGACCTTGGGTAGTCATGTGAGGAACGGCCGCCTAGCCACGACTAGGCGGCCGTTCCGTTTTTAGGGGGCAAGTCCTCATCTTTTTCGGCAAATTTCCAGGCCCCATCTGCTGAATCCAATAGACGATCATTTGTCCGATTGGTTAGCTTGAATCGAATGAGGGGACTGCGTGTGCTGATGCTGGTTCGGGACCCGGAGCGACGCAGCCACCTTGTAGCGCTGCTGCGTGGAGCCGATCACCGTGTCGATACTGTGCCTGACGCCGCCGCTGCGGCCGTGTCTCTGCGTGAGCCCGGATCTGATACGCTGGTGATCGACCTCGACACGCCTGATCTCGATTTAGCGGCTCTAAGCCAACTCATCTCTCCGGCCGACTCGGTGCAACCCGAATCGCTCGACGCCGCGGAGCGGCGGCACCTGGCGCAGGTGTTACGGCACACTGCCGGCAACAAGCGGAAGGCTGCCCACCTGCTGGGGATCTCCCGGTCGACCTTACTGAATAAAGTGCGAAAGTATGGTCTGGAAGAGCGCTGAGAGCGCTCCGAGAACCGCCTTGGGTGTATTTCACCTCCTGGTCACTATTGGCGGTCTGGTCTTGTCTGCTGACTCCCCTGTTGCCGCCCAGATCGATGGGCCAATTCCCCATGGGCGGCTTACCTCGGGAAAGCTCAGCTTCGACGGGCACGCAACCGTCGGTGATTTCGTCGGTACTACCACCTCGGTTTCAGGACAGCTGAGAGGAGGCCCCGACATCGCTCGAGTGCAAGGGTGGGTCGAGGCTCCGGTGCAAACGCTGACTACCGGCAACGGCAAACGTGATAAGGATCTGAATAAGTCGATGGAGTCAACGAAATATCCTGACATTCGTTTCGAGCTGACCGGCGTAGCCACCAATGACGGGAAAGCCGACAGCCTGGAAGCAACACTCCACGGCAAGCTGCTCATTCACGGTGTGACCAGGACCGTAGCTCTTCCGGCCACGGTGCAGTTTCGCGGCTCCGAAGCGCGGATCCGGACCGACTTTCCGCTCAGCCTCAAGGACTACCGCATTGGAGGTCTGAGCAAGATGCTGGGCGTGCTGAAGATGTACGACAATATCGAGGTGCATGTCGACGTCATGTTCGCGCTGGGAGCCAGGAGTTAGGATCCCTTGACTTAAGCTGCCAGCTTCCAGCTCCTATCGCATCACCCGAACTCGACCAAGTCGAGACACGATCACAGACCGTTTGGCGGCACCTCTACTCAACCTGAGCGTGGCGTTCGAGAGGCCCATGGAATATCCCTCGGGCGAAAAGGTGAATGTGGGGCTCGTGCTGGTCAGTGACACTCCGCTACTGGCAGGACCTGCCTCAGACCACAGCGGGGTTGGGAGGCCTCGGGGGCGGATGGTGAGCGCGAGCGAGTCGACCGACAAAACCACGACTCGGCTCTGCGTTATGGCCATGAGCCGAGCTCGGCCGTGGGCCGCCGCGATTCGGCTGGCCGCCGCTCCGACTTCTACCCGGTCGAGCGCATCCGACAGGTGGGGCGCGGCTATGCCGAGAAGAATGCTGATGAGTGCAAGAACAAGCATGAGCTCGGCAAGGCTGAAACCATCTCGCATGCCTGCAAATTAGGGTCTGCCCGGGGGCGACTGGCACCCTTTTTGTGCCTTCAGGCACAGCAACACGCGAGCCTCTAAAACGTCTCCCGGTCGGCCCTTGTGTGGTGTGATTTCGCAAGCGATACTAGCTGTACCCCCTGTATCGTACAGTTGCCAAAGGACTCTATCTGTTTACGCCGCAGCGGCTGTTCGGCGAGTTCAGATCATCCCCGGACCATCTGTCCTATGAGCCGTTTCTCGAGCGTGCCCGGCTCCAGCGGGAGCAGGACCGCGACGGATCCGCCCGCCAGGCTTTGGCCGGCTATGTTGTCGCCCGGCTGGTAGACAAGCTGATCACCCAGGAGGATGACGCCGAACTGCTGGAAGCGTTCCGCTGGCACCGGGAGGCAGTCCGGCGCCACGTCTCCGAGTTACCGGAAGATTCTCCGGAGACGGCTCATCTGGATGGAGTGGTCACGGCTGTCCCTCTGAAGGGGCCACCGACATCCAGTCTGTGGATGAGTCTGACGGCATACGCGTACTTCCTGGAGCACGAGGGCCGGCTGGAGGAGGCGTTGGAGTTGGTGATCCTGGCAGCCCGCTCGCAGGGGGCCGAAACCCCGACCAAAGATTTCGCAACCTACGCCCTTTTTGCCGGACGGCTTAACCGCCAACTGGCGCGGTGGGAAGCAGCGAGCACATGCTACAGCGCTGCTGAAGAGGCTGCGCTTGAGGTTTGTGACTCAGTGCTTGCTCTGCGAGGGCGTCTCGGGAAAGGTGCCGTACAACGTGGCCTCGGAAACCTCCCGCTCGCCCGAGAGGTCGCGGAGAATGTCGTCCGTGATGCAACCGACCTTGCGTTGCCGGACGTACAAGCCTTGGCCTACGCGGATCTTGGTGCCGTCTACGCCTTGCAGGGTCTGCGCTTGGATGAGCTGCAGGCTAACTACAAAGCGTTCAGGCTAACCGGGGACACGCGGCAGCGAATGTGGACGCTCGGCGACCTAGGAA
>JACCRS010000179.1 GCA_013813435.1 Gemmatimonadales bacterium | reverse complement strand
TGGCCTGTCTGGAGCTGCACCCGCACCCGGTGCGGGCCGACGATCTGGATCATCCCGACGAGCTGCGAGTAGACCTCGATCCGGTGCCTGGTGTGCCGTGGGCCCAGGTGCGGGAGGTGGCACACGTGGCCGAGGCGACGCTGCGTGATTTCGGGCTAGCCGGGTGGCCCAAGACCTCGGGTTCGCGCGGCATGCACGTGAACGTACGAATTGAGCGGCGCTGGACCTTCGACCAGGTGCGCCGCGCGGCACTCGCGTTGGCCCGCGAGGTGGAGCGGCGGGCCCCGGCTATTGCTACCAGCAAATGGTGGAAAGAGGAGCGCCACGGAGTGTTCGTGGACTACAACCAGAACGCCAAGGACCGAACCGTTGCCTCAGCCTACTCGGTGCGCCCCAGGAGCACGCGCCGGTATCGGCGCCGCTGGCGTGGGACGAGGTGGACAGCTGCGAGCCGGGTGACTTCACCATGGCCACCATGCCGGGGCGCTTCGCGGAGATCGGTGACCGCCACGAAAACATCGACCGGGATCCCGGATCGCTTGACGGCCTGCTGGAGCTGTCGACCCGGCACGAGCACGAGGGACAGGGTGACGCCCCCTGGCCGCCGCACTACAAGAAGCAGCGCGGCGAGCCCGCCCGGGTGCAGCCATCCAAGGCCCGAGCGGCAAAACACCCGCTGATCGAGATCGGCCGGGCGCAGCGGAAGGAGGACGCGCTGGCGGGACTGGAGCGGTGGAAAACCCGCCACCCCGAGGCGGCCGCGCATCTGCAGCCGGCCGATGTCTTGGTGGACTCGATGAGGGGCCGCTCATCTACCTGGACCCGCATCCGGGTGAAGCTGGAGCACGTGCCGGCCAAAGTGCGGCCGGCTCAGGAAGCACTGGATCCGGACGAGAAGACCTTGTCCAGCTCGTAGGATGGAGTGACCTCGAGCTGATCGTAGCGGCACTCGGCTGGCCGCTTGTCCGGCCGCCAGCGCAGGAACGTCGCGGCATGGCGGAACCGGTCGCCCTGCAAGTGATCGTACTTCACCTCGCACACCCGCTCGATCCGGAGCGGCTCCCACGACAGATCCTTGCCGGCGCTCCACCGGCTCTGCGCGCCCGGCATCCGGTTGGCTTCACCCGTACCGGCCTGGGCCCACCCCCGCCAGGGATGGTCCTTCATGGCATCGGTCCTGAGCGGCGCCAGCTCTTCCACCAGCTGCTTGCGTTTGGCCATGGTAAACGATGACGTGACCCCTACGTGCTGCAGCACCCCGTGGTCGTCGTAGAGCCCCAGCAGCAGCGAGCCCACCGTGTCCTTGCCGCTCTTGTGCCAGCGGAACCCCGCCACCACGCAGTCGGCGGTGCGGGCATGCTTGACCTTGATCATCGCGCGCTTGCCCGGCAGGTAGGGTGTCTCCAGCGGTTTCACGATCACCCCGTCGAGCCCAGCTCCCTCGAACTCCGCCAGCCACCGGACTGCTGTGGCTCGGTCGCGTGTTGCCGGGGTCAGATACACCGGCCGGCTCACCCCGGCGAGCAGCTGCTCCAGCCGTTCCCGCCGCTCGGCTTGCGTCGCTTTCATCAGGTTGCGGCCGTCGGCTGCCAGCAGGTCGAACGCGACAAACGACGCCGGTGTTTCCTGGGCCAGCTTTGCCACTCTCGATGCCGCGGGATGCAGCCTGAGTTGCAGGGTATCGAAGTCCAGGCCATGAGGGGTGATGATGACGACCTCGCCGTCGAGCACGCAGTTCTTCGGGAGCTGTTCGACCAGCGCCTGGTGCAGCTCGGGGAAGTATCGGTCGAGGGGCCTCAGGTCACGGCTTTGGATGTAGACATCCGTCGCGCCACGAAAAACGATGGCCCGGAACCCGTCCCACTTCGGCTCGAACAAAAACTCGCCCTTCGCGGGCAGGTCATCCGCCAGTTTGGCGAGCATGGGCTCGATTGGAGGGTCGATTGGGAAAATGTCGGGGGAGCTCGGCGTCGTCATGGTAGTGTGATTCCAGGGCCGGGACCGGGTGCGTTGCGCTATCTTGAGGTTGCACTCACTCTCTGTTCCTGCAATCGCCGAACGTGTCCCGGCTCCGAGGTTTCCCTATGAACTCGCCCACTCGCCGAGGTGCTGCGGCCGTGTTGGTGCTTACGGTCGCCCTCTTCCTGGGTCAACAACTGCTCGGCAATAGCTCGCCACCGGACGGGAACCGCGTCACCATACTCTACGACGCGTTCGGCAGGCCATCGGCGATGACCAAAGACTGGGGCTACTCCGCCCTAATAGAGTATGGTGGAAGACGCATTCTGTTCGACATTGGCAACAACCCCGCAATTCTCGAAAAGAACGTTAAGGCTGCGGGCGTGGACCTCAAGAAGTTGGATTTCGTGGTCCTCTCTCACCGCCATCTCGACCACACGGCCGGCCTGAAATATCTCCTGGGAATGAATCCAGAAGTAAAGATCTACGTGCCTCGGGACGGCACGTTCGGCGGCTCGATTCCTAGCAAGTTCTACCGTCGCCAGGACTCTCTGCCCAGCGAGATGAAATACTTCGCAGGACGGCCCACGGAGCCGCTGACATCCGGTGTACCATGGCTGGATGGCAAGTTCCAAATGGTGGATTCTATCGTTGAGGTTGTCCCGGGAGTTCACCTGATCTCGCTCGTCTCCGATGCCGTCGGCACGAAAGAGCTCCCTGAGCTGTCCATGGCTATCGAGACACCTCGTGGCCTGATCGTGGTGGCCGGATGCTCGCATCCGGGCATCGAGAGAATCGTGGCCGCGGCTGCCGGTATCAAGCAACAGGTGTATAGCGTCTTTGGCGGATTGCACCTGCCAACCGCCTCGGACCAGGAGGTTGCCCGCATCGCGACTGTGCTTCATGACACCTACAAGGTCGAGCGGATAGCGCCGGGCCACTGCACCGGAGAGCCTGCGTTCTACCTGCTGAAACGAAGGTGGAAAGACAGGTACACCTACGCTGGGGTGGGAACCGTCATTCAGCTTCCTTGAGGAAGAGTCAGATAATCGGTCCGTACTACCAGGCAATACCGTAG
>JACCRS010000165.1 GCA_013813435.1 Gemmatimonadales bacterium | reverse complement strand
GCTCTACGATCTCCGCCAGCACCGGCCGGCGCTGACGGCGAAGCTCTAGACAGCGCGACAGAGGAACAAAAGTTACCAGACCTTTTTGCCTATGTAAATTGTGAGCTACCCAGTAGATTGTAATCTCCCATTGACAATCAATCACGAAGCTTAAAATCCGGAGCTTCTGCAATTACACCCTTAAGAACTGTCCCGCTGTCCCGCTGTCCCGCTGCCCCGCCTCTATGAGATGGGCCGTTGTGCTCGCCGGCGGCTCGGGCACCCGCTTCTGGCCGCTTAGCACACCAGAAAATCCGAAGCAGCTGCTGCCGCTGGCCGGCTCCGTCTCGACAGCCGAGGAGTCGATCGATCGGCTGACAGGACTCGTCCCTCGCGAGCGGATCCTAGTTGTTACCGGTGCTGCGCTGGCGGCGCAGATCCAGCAGCGCCTCAATCTTCCAGGCGCCAACATCCTGGTGGAACCACGGGCCGCTTCCACGGCCCCCGCGCTCATCTGGGCCACCTCGGAAGCCCAGCGTCGCGACCCGGAGGCGGAGGTGCTTTCGCTCCACGCTGACTGGGCAGTGGGCGATGCTGCCGCGTTTCGGCGTACCGCCGATACCGCACTGTTGACTGCGCGCCAGCACCAATGCCTGGTGACCGTGGGCATGGTGCCCTCCCGCCCCGAGACTGGATACGGATACATAGTCCCGGGCGCTCCATTGGCCGATGGCGTACGGATGGTGGCCCGGTTTTCCGAGAAGCCCGATGCGGCAACAGCACTGGACCTTATGGCAGCAGGCGCCCTCTGGAACAGCGGGCTCTTTGCCTGGTCTGCCGAGCTCCTGCTGGCGGAGGTAGAGGCCCACACTCCTGAGGTCGCTCCCCAGCTTCCCGCCCTCAAGGCCGGCAATGTCGGAGAATTTTTTCGGGGGGTGACGCCGATCTCCATCGACGTAGGCCTCCTGGAACGGAGTGGGTCGGTGGCGGTCGTGAGCGGCGCCTTCGCCTGGGATGACATCGGTACCTGGCAGGCGCTGACCCGGGTTCGGGCCAAGGATCCGAATGGAAACGTCGTGGTAGGCAACGCATCGCTGCATGAGTCCGAAGACTGCATCGTCTGGACAGATCGGGATACGGTGGTGCTGAGCGGCGTGCAGGATCTGATCGTGGTCCAGGCCAACGGGCGCATCCTGGTAATGCCCAGTGAGCGCGCCTCCTCGATGAAGCAGCTGCTCGACGCCCTGCCGCCCGAGGTTCGGGACGTCCACTCGTGACGGCGCTCCACCTCCTCGAGCCTGAGGCACCGGGTGCGGCCTGGGCTCCGTTCGCCGGTGTCCGTCCGATAGCTGAGCTCCGCGCCGGCATCTGGCGAGTGCGGGAGCGGTGGGAGGCCGCAGCCGGGCAAGACGCCACCGCCATAATGGGAAATCACGCTGTCGGGTTCAGCGAGGGGGATGAACCCCCGATCCGATCACCGGCGACGGTTGAGGGCCCCGCGTTGATAGGCGCGGCGTGCTTCGCTCCCACAGGAGTTGCGCTCAGTGCAGACCGCCACGTCCGGCGTCTGACTCATCTAGGGGAGAGCGTAGGCTGGATCGTGCCAGCAGGAGAGCGCTGGTCAGGCCCTCACGATCAGGGTTCCGGTCTGGAGATCGACGGAGTTCTTCTCCACGGAGCTTACGACTTGCTCACTGCACTGGAGACCTTTCTACCCGCCGACTGTTCCGACTTTATGGCCGCTCCCAGCGACGGGGTACCGGAGGGCAGCCTGGTGCTGGGCGACCCGGCTCGCCTGGTGTGCCTCGGCTCGATAGTAGAACCCGGCGTAGTGTTCGACGTGCGCAACGGAGCCGTGGTGCTCGACCAGGGATCGGAAATCCGAAGTGGCAGCCGGCTCGAGGGGCCCACCTATGTCGGGGCGGCCACCAAGGTGCTGGGCGGCTTCGTTCGGGGGTCTGTGTTGGGACCGGAGTGCCGGGTTCGGGGTGAGATAGCCGCCAGCGTTTTCCTGGGATACGCGAACAAGAGCCATGAGGGTTTCGTCGGCCACAGTGTTGTCGGGTCCTGGGTCAACCTGGGTGCCGGTACGACGACCTCGAATCTCAAGAACACCTACGGACCCGTGCGCCTCGAGGTCGACGGAGAGCGGATCGAAACCGGCCGCACCAACGTCGGCACACTGTTTGGCGACCATGTCAAAACCGCGATCGGAACCATGCTGGCAACCGGAACGGTGATCTCAGCCGGGGCTAACGTTTTCGGAACATCCACACCGCCGAAGTTCGTGCCCCCGTTTGCCTGGGGCTGCACCGGCGAGCGGATGAGTGAAGAGGGGTTCCTCCGGGTGGCCGAGCGCGTAATGGGCCGGCGCAATGTGGAATTCTCGGCTCAGCGCCGCGAATCTCTGCGGCTCACCCTCCAGCGGAGTGCCCGCCGGTGATTACGCTGTACGTCCTCGGGTCGGGATCCAGGGGCAACTGCTGCGCCGTGGAGTCAGAGGGGATGGCGCTCCTGATCGACGCGGGGTTCAGTGCGCGGGAGATAGATCGGCGGGCCGAGCGAGCGGGCCTCGATCTGAGACAGGTGGCAGGTATCGTCCTCACCCACGAGCATGGCGACCATGCGTGCGGTGCACCTCTGCTGGCGCGCCGGTTGCAAGTACCGGTTTTGACTGCACCCGGAACGTGGAAGCGCATGGGTGGAGGAGCGAGGGAGGAGGCGGAGCACCGGCCGATCGGGCTCTGCGCCACCGTGGAGCTGGGTCCGTTCACGGTAGAGGCCTGTCCCACAAGTCATGATGCCGCCGAACCGCTCGCGATCGTGGTCCGCGGGTCAGAGGGCGCCAGCGTGGGGGTAGCTTACGACCTGGGTCGGCCAACTACGGCAGTCCGCTACCTGTTTCGCAACCTCACCGCGATCGTCCTGGAAGCCAATCACGATGAGGTTCAGCTCCGCACCAGCGACTACCCTCCAGTGGTACAACGCAGGATAGCCGGTTCGGGCGGACACCTGTCGAACCGCGCCGCGGCCGAACTGCTGGTACAGCTCCATCACCCCGGACTTCGGGCAGTCGTGCTGGCACATCTGAGCCAGTTGTGCAACACCGCGGCCGAGGCCCGCGCCGCTGTCGCGCCGGCACTGCGCCGTGCCGGGTTCCGGGGCGCACTGCACGTGGCGGATCAAGACACACCTCTCGCGCCGATTCTGGTGGTGCAGAGAGCCGGGGTCCAGCTCGGCCTGGCGCTGTAGAGGCTGTAATCAACGGGTACAGGTGAGTCCCAGTTGATAGGGCACGGTTATCGAGGCCACGACCGCGCCGTCCGGTCCGTTGACCGTCACCGGGGGTTGGGCATCGTGAACCGTGTTGATCGAGGCGACTTTATTGTAGTCCAGGGTCGAGGTGCAGCGCGACAGAATGGCGGCTTCGTCGCCCTTCATGAGCGCCCGAATATCGGCATTCGGGAGGGTCTGCTCGAAGCTGCCTGAATGAGCACCGAGTGGATAGGAGAGCGAGCCTGGAACCTGCACCGAGGCGACATCGCCGCCGCCATTGTACTTCACGGTGAGTGGCACCGACCCACCCTTGGCTTGGGCAAGAGGCCGGTTGACGTCGAATTCGATGCGGGTGTATCCGATCGACGCCTGTAACGACGGCGCGCGAGGAGGAAGAGCGCGCCGGTCGATCGGCTCTGCTCGCACCGCGCCGCGAGGAGTCTGGCCGCTGAGCGGCGCCGCGGCGGCAGTGAGCACACCGAGGAGGAGAAGGGCGTACCTCACTTCCCTGCCATCCAGTCATCCGTCGCCATGGTCCGGGTTCCCGGGTCCTGCACTTCGATCCTCTGGAAGGTGAAGCTCACATCTTCGAGGACCACCGCGTGACCATTGAGCACCTCGGTGTACTGCTTGATCTCACTGACGGCGGCGTTGCTGAGCTTGATCGTGTGCCACTCCCTTCCTCGCCGGGCAGGACGACCAAGACTGATTTCAGCACCTCATGGTAGTCAACGCCTGGAAGATCTGCGGGGAGGCGGTGCCCACCATTTTGGTGACGACGATCGGGCTATGCTGGC
>JACCRS010000123.1 GCA_013813435.1 Gemmatimonadales bacterium | reverse complement strand
CTAGCAGGACTCGGGGTAAACGCTTCTGACACAGCCATTCGAGGGGCATTGGCACAGAGTACATCGCTTCGATCGCTAGCCGCCTGGGCGCTTTTCGGCTGTGGCGCATGTGCTGGTACGCCCAAGGTGGGCGGCGTACACCCGCTGCCGATTTTGTCCGGGCTGCCCTTCGCCGGGTTCGGTGCGCTGGTGGCCCTGATGGTGTTTCAGCTCGACGTGAGCATCTACGCCTTCGTCGGCGTGATCATTCTGGTAGGGATCGTCAAGAAGACTCGATCATGATGATCGATTTCGCCATCGAGGCCGAAAGAAATGAGGGCACCACTGCCCGGCAGGCGATTCTGCAGGCGGCCAGCGTCCGGTTCAGGCCGATCATGATGACCACGATGGCCGCGCTGGTCGGCACTTTGCCAATCGCCCTGGGGCACGGGGCCGGAGCTGAATCCCGCCGACCCCTGGGTGTTGCGGTGGTGGGCGGATTGATCTTCTCTCAAATAATCACCCTTTACATCACGCCCGTGGTTTACACCTATCTCGACGCCTGGCAGAAACGGCTCGCCCGGCGGCGGACCTCGGAGCTGGGAGAGTATTCCGGATCGGGTGCGGGCGAACCCAGAGCGGTCGAGGTTCCCGGGTGAGCGCCATCGAGGCGCGCATCCCGCACCTGCCGGCCCCAAGCCCGGGCTTGATCGAGGAGAGCCGGCTGCTATCGGAGGTCACCGAGGAGCTCGGCAAGGTGATCGTGGGCCAGCACCTCATGCTCGAGCGCCTGCTGATCGGCCTGCTGGCCGATGGCCACGTTCTGCTCGAAGGGGTTCCGGGTCTGGCCAAGACTCTCGCCGTCCGCACACTCGCCGCCACGATTGCCGGCGGCTTTCACCGGATCCAGTTCACGCCCGACCTGCTGCCCTCCGACCTGATCGGCACCATGATCTATAATCAGCGGAGCGGCGACTTCACGGTGCAGAAGGGGCCGATCTTCACCAACATCCTGTTGGCCGACGAGATCAACCGGGCTCCGGCCAAGGTGCAGAGCGCGCTGCTCGAAGCCATGCAGGAGAAGCAGGTTACCATCGGCGGCCAGACTTTCCCCCTGCCCGAGCTCTTTCTGGTGCTCGCGACCCAGAATCCGATCGAGCACGAGGGGACCTACCCATTGCCCGAAGCTCAAGTGGATCGCTTCATGTTCAAGCTCATCGTGACCTACCCGGAGCGCCGCGATGAGCGCGAGGTCCTCGATCGGATGACAGCCGGCCCGGAGCCCACCGCCCGACCACTGCTCGACCCCGATCGGGTCATCCGGGCACGGCGCCTGGTCGAGGGAGTGTATGTGGATGGGCGGATCAAGGAGTACGTACTCGATCTTATCGCGGCCACCCGGCACCCCGGTGCGGCAGGCTTGGGGGAGCTCGCCCCGCTCATTGAGTACGGCGCCTCCCCCCGAGCCTCCATCTACCTGATCCGTGCGGCCAAGGCACACGCCTTTCTCCAGGGCAGGTCGTATGTGGTGCCCGAAGACATCAAGGCGCTCGGCCTCGATCTGCTGCGCCACCGCCTTCTCCTGACCTATCGCGCCGACGCCGAGGGCGTTGCTGCCGACGCACTGCTGGCGAGGATATTCGAGACTGTCCCAGTACCATGACCCCTGAGGAGGTCATGCACGAGGTGCGGCGGATCGAGATTACCACCCGCCACCTGGTGCGCGATATGGTAGCCGGGGTCTACTCCAGCGCTTTCAGGGGCAGAGGGGTCGAATTCGCAGAAGTGCGGGAGTACCAGGCCGGCGACGATGTCCGAATCATCGACTGGAACGTCACCGCCCGGCTCGGCTCAACTTACGTCAAGCGTTATCTGGAGGAGCGGGAGCTAACCGTCCGGTTTCTGGTTGACTTCAGCGCCTCGAAGCAGTTCGGCAGCCGGCGCCGGACCAAAGGCGATCTGGCCACAGAGGTATGCGCGGTGCTGGCGCTTGCCGCCGCGAACAACAACGATCAAGTCGGAGCCCTCTTCTTTACCGACCGCATCGAACAGATGGTTCCGGCTCGAAAGGGCCGGCGCCACGTGCTCCGGATCGTGAGCGACCTCCTTTCCTTTCAGCCCGCCGGCACCGGCACCGATCTGGCCGCCGCCCTCTCCTACCTCGAGCCGATTCTCCGCCGGCGCTCGGTACTGTTCGTCGTCTCCGATTTCATGACCTCCGGCTACGACGCGGAGCTTGGCCGGCTGGCACGGAAGCACGACGTGGTAGCCGTACAGCTGGTGGATCCCCGGGAGCGGGAGCTCCCCGATGCCGGCCTCGTTACACTGCGCGACCCGGAGAGCGGCGCCTGGCGCTACGTCGATACCGGAAGCGAGGCGCTGAGGAGCGCGTTTCGGGGCCGGATGGCCGAGTTCGACGCCGAGCTGGAACGGCGTCTCAGGGAGCGAGGCGCTGATCTCCTGAGGCTCGAGACCGACCGCTCATACGCGGAGCCGCTCCTGGCGTTTTTTCGCCGGCGAGAGCGGATGCTGTGGCGGTGAAGACGGGAGACGACCCAGTCATCCTGAGGGACCCTGAGCTTGACGAAGGGGATCGAAGGATCGGCTCGCTTACTGCGCGATCCTTCGCGTTGCTCAGGATGACAGTGTTCCTTGCTTTCCTAACTGTCACACAGGAGCTCTCCGCCCAGCTGCCCGGCCAATCTTTCATTGTAACCCCCGATACCGCCGCGGTGTTCGTGGGCGATTCGGTCACCCTCCGGTTTCGCATCCGATTGCATGAGCGCGACCAGCCGCTGGACTCGATTCCCCAAGTGGTGGGCATCCTTCCGGCAGGTGTACGGGTGCTCTCGGTCGGACAGTTGAGCCGTTCGGCCGACCGGGTATACGAAGGAAGTGCCCGAGTGGCCTTTTACCGTCCGGGACGGCGGCCGGTTCCAACGTTCGCGCTGCCGTTCATGCGTATCGTTGAAGGAGTGAGCCGCGCCACGCTCCCGAGCGACTCCGCTTTCGTAGTCATCACCCCCATCCTTGCTGCCGGCAGTCCAGCGTTAAAGGACATCCAGGAGCTGGAGCGCCGGTCCCTTTCTCCTTGGGCCTGGCTCGCACCGGCGGCGACTCTCATAGCCGCGGCGGGTGCCTTTCTTTTGCTTCGACGGCGGCGGAAGCGCAGTACGGTGGCCGCCGAGCCGGAGCTCCGGCCCGAGATATTGGAACCCGGTCCATACGATATCGCGCTGGAACGCTTGGTCAGAGTGGAGGAGGCGCGCTGGCCCGCGCACGGCAACGTCGCTCGCCATTACGAGTCCGTCGCCCAGGTGCTTCGGCAGTACCTGGAGCACGCACACCAGGTTGGCGCCCTGGAGCGAACCACATCGGAGCTGCTTTGGGCGCTTCCACCGCGGCTCAGCAGGGAAGGCCTCCGCGACAGCTGTAATGATGTGCTGGGCGAGGCCGATCTGGTCAAGTTCGCCGAGCTGCGGCCCAGCGACTCTGGAGCGGCTGACTTTCTCCGGCGCGCTCGGCATCTGCTCTCGGCATGGCACGAGACCGGCCAAGCGAAAGAGAATGTCGATGCGGTTCGCTGACCCGCTGCTGCTGTTGCTACTATGTGTGCCGCTGGGGTACGCCGCACATGGTTGGGCCCGGAGACGCCGTGTGCCGCTGGAGCACATCAGTTTCCCGGCCTTGGCGTTCATGCCCGGCGGCGGGTCGAGCAGTCGAGCGCGGTGGCGCCCGATATTGAGCGCCTTCCGGGTGGGAGGACTGGCGCTGATGGTCCTCGCATTGGCTCGCCCACAGCGGCTCCACGACCTGCGTGAGATCCGGCTTCGCTCCCGCAATATCATGGTCGCACTGGATATCTCCAGCAGCATGAAGGCAGGAGACTTCCAGCCGGGTAACCGGCTGGAGGTGGCGAGGCGAGTGCTCCATGAGTTCGTGCAGCAGCGAGAGGGTGATCTGATCGGCCTGGTGATCTTCGCCGGCCGCACCTTCCTTCAGGCACCGCTCACTCCCGACACCGATCTGTTGGGGGAAATCATCGAGAGAGTGGATATCGGGATGCTGCCCGACGGCACTGCCATCGGCACCGCGCTTGCCATGAGCCTGAATCAGCTCAAGGACCTGCCTCCCCAAGCCAGCGTCATCGTGTTGATCACCGATGGCGCCAACAATACCGGGAAGCCCTCGCCCTTTGCCGCGGCCGAAGCGGCCCGCTCTCTGGGAGTTCGCGTTCACACCATCGGCCTAAGCACCGCAGACACGATCCCGGCGGATCAGGATCTGATCTGGCGCTGGGGACGGGCTCCCGCGCGGCTCACCCGCTCGGACGCGGCTGTGCTCAGCAGAATTTCTACCCGCACCGGCGGCCAGTTTTACCAGGCCACTGATCCTCAGGCGCTGCGGAGGATCATGAGCGAGATCGATCCCCTGGAGCGCCAGGATGTCCTCATCGATGAGACCCGGGATTACCAGGAGCTCTACCCTCTGGTCCTGATATCGGCGCTCTTACTTCTGTCGCTGGAGCTGGGCCTCAGCGCGACCTGGCTGCGAACCCTGCCGTGACCAGATGAGCCTTGTCTACCCGGGTGCGGCCGCCGTTCTCCTCATGGCGCTACTGCTTGCATGGTGGATGCTGGGCCGCGCTGAGCGACAGAGGAAGGCGCAACTCGACGGGTTCGGCCAGCCAGCGCTCCTGGCGCGTGCATCAGCGATTCCCTCGGAACGGTTGCTCGTGGTCCGCCAGTGCCTCAGACTCGGTGCCCTCGGTCTCGCAGTTCTGGCTCTGGCACGGCCCCAGTTTGGAGAGCGTCCCGCTGCGCTGGCGGCGGCTGGACGAGACGTCCTGGTGCTGCTGGATCTCTCGCGGTCAATGAGTGCCGCCGATAACGAGGCCAGCCGCCTGGCAATGGCCAAGCGCGCAATTCTCGACGTGCTGGATGGAGCAGCCGGGCATCGTTTCGGGCTGGTGGTGTTCGGCGGTGGCGCCTTTCTCCAGCTGCCGCTTACTGCGGATCACGCCTCATTCCGGCGCTTTCTCGAAGCGGCTACCACCGACGACCTGGCCAACCCGGGGACCGACCTTTCCCGGGCCCTTTCCGCCGCCGCCATCACGTTCGAGCATGAGGGAGAACGAGGGTTCCAGACCGTGCTCCTGGTCTCGGACGGGGAGAGCGTGGAGGGCGACATCGGACCGGCGCTCAAGCGGCTACGCGGGGGAGGGGTGCCGGTCTTCGCCGTTGGTGTGGGCGCCACTGTTGGCTCGCCCATTCCGGCCGATAGCAGTGCCGCCCCGGAGAAGTGGCATCGAGACCACATCGGCCGGGTCGTCCTGTCCCGTCTCGAGGAAGGCGATCTGCGGAGAGCAGCCCTGGAAACGAGCGGTATTTATGTCCGGTGGGTGCCAGGCGCAGCCGCGAGCCTGATCAATGAGCTCGCGAGGCTGGAGAAGAGGGCTATGTCCTCACGCACTTCCACCGAGCGAGCAGACCGGTTTCAGTGGCCGCTCGGTCTTGCGATTCTGATGCTGGCGGCGGAGCCGATGGTCGCGATAAAGCGGAGGCGCAGGTGAAGCAGTATGAAATCATTGCGAGAGCGTTTAGCGCCTGTGGAGTCAATGCGAGGGCGTTTAGCGCCCGAAGCAATCCCGCAGTTGGCTGTCCTGCGGCCGGATCGCCACGCGGCCTCCGGCCGCTCACGATGACTGCCGTTCTCGTGACCAGTGCCGCCGTCCTGGCGGGGTGCAGCCCAGGCCTGCGTGACGCCCGCAACGGCGAACGGCACTACGATGCGGGACGATATCCGGAAGCATACCAGGCGTTCGAGCGCGCCTTCGAGACCTCCGGAGATCCCGCTCTGCAGTATGACCTTGGCGTCGCCCTGTACCGTCTCAAGCAGTACGAGGATGCATCCAAGAGATTCCGCGAAGCCACCGGCATTTCCCGCCTCCGGCAACGGAGCTTCTACAATCTCGGCAACGCCTACGTCCGCGCTTCGGAAGAAGCACCGGAAAAAGCCGAACCACTCCGGCAGGCGATCACTGCCTACGAGGAGGCACTGCGTCTCAACCCCGCGGATTCAGCGGCTAAATGGAATCTGGAGCTGGCACTCCGGCGCCGTGGCGAGGATCGGGAATCGGGTGGGTCGTCGGGTCGCGGGCGTTCGGCGGACTACGGGCAGGGTGATATGAACGTTCCCGGCTACGAGGGAAACCCCGAAGCGGCAGTAGGCGCCATGGCGGGCGGCGGCTATGGTGCGGGAGAAGGGGAGTCGGCCGAGGAGCTCAGCGAGGCCGAGGCACGCGCGCTGCTGGAGGCGGTCGAACGGGAGCAGCTCACCAGCCATGAGGGCCGGCAATCCTCGGGCGCCGGCGCGGGACAGAAGGACTGGTAAGAGTCAGGTGCGGGCGAGCGCCTGCTTCCGGACGCCGGCCCAGTCCAGGTTCACCATCGCCACTCCACAAAGAATGAGTATCGCGGCGAATACGGTGGTGAGAGTTACCGGCTCATCCAGGATCGCCCATCCGAGCAGCACCGCGACGATGGGATTTACGTACGCGTAGGTTCCCACCTTCGCGATCGATACGACGCCCAGGAGCCAGATGAACGCCGTGAAAGCTACCAGCGAACCGAAGATGACGAGAAAGAGCCAGGCCAGGAGCGCTTGACCGGAGACCTGCGCCGGGCTGAAGCCCTCTAGCTCTCCGGTAAGCACGGCAACGACTATGCAGAGCGTCCCGCCCGCTATCATCTCCATGCTGGTCGCCATGAACGGAGACTTCGGAAGCCCGGCAGACTTCGAGATCACCGAGCCCCATGCCCAGGACGCCGCCGCGACAATGAGTACGACTGCGCCGAGCAGATCGACCCTGTCGCCGCCGCCCTGAGGAAGAACTAGCAGCCCAACGCCCAGCGCACCGAGCAGCAGCCCGGCGATCACGTTTAGCCGGGGCCGTGACCCGCCTCGCAGCCATTCGAGACTGACCATCCAGATCGGCATCACACCGATCAGCAGCGCGGCCAAGCCGGAACTGACTCTCTGCTCTGCCCACGCGACACTCGCATTTCCTCCCAGCAGCAGGAAGCCGCCCACGACAAAGGCGGCTCTCCAGTTGAGCGACGTGGGAGCCTCGTCTCTGCGCCGGCGGGCTATTGCGTACAGCATGGCGCCAGCGAGGACGAAGCGAGTTCCGGCCATGAGGTATGGGGGAATGTCTTCGACCGCAACTCGCATCGCCAGGTACGTCATGCCCCAGAAGACGTAGACGGCCACAAATGCGGCGACGATTTTCCAGCGCAGTTGCACGAGGACGGCTCCTCACCTGAGGGCATCACAATTCAGCACAGACGCGAAGCGCCCGCCCCGAGCAAACAGGCGAGGGGCCCCTGTTCAGAAAACCTCAAAGTAGCAAGGAAGGTTCCTGGCTTAGGCTGATGAAATCGTCACACTCAGGGTGGTTGGATTAGATCCAGAGGAAAGCGGGATGATCGTGCCCGGTGACGGCCACAATCACTCGCTCGTAAATCCGGGGTCCGTTCTCGCTGTTGGTGAATACCACGATGGCCCGGCCGTTGACCGCATCGGCGATGACGAAGTTGCGGAATGAGTTGTTCGCGCCCCAGTGCCAGAGCACCTCTCCATGCTCGTCCCGTTGAATGCCCCATCCCAGTCCCCAATGAAGTGCGCTGTTGAGCCGGACCTGAGGTGCGACCATCGCATTCCGGGTTGCCGGAGCGAGGGCGATTCCTCCATCTGGAGGAGCCACGATCTGGGTCAGGAACCGCGCGTAATCGCCCACCGTCGTCAGCAAGGATGCCGCTGCGTTCGGGACCATGTAGAGCGGAAGTGCGGGCCACTGGGGATTCACCAGTTGGACGGCGCGGGCGGAGTCCTCGTATCTCCACTCGTTTAACGGCTTGGCCCACTCCAGGGCGATCGCCTGGGTTCTCCGGCCGATCGCACTCTGGACATCGAGCCGTTTCTCCTGGCCATCGTACCCGCCCGCCATGCGCGATTCGAAATCCGGCTGCCAGACATAGCTGCTCCGGTTCATGCCCAGCGGGTCGAACACCTGGTCGCGCATGAGTCGGGCGAAGGGCTTGTTGCTGAGGGCCTCCACCACACGTTGGAGATAAAAGTAGGCTTCACCGGAGTAGCTGAACCCCGTGCCTGGGTCGGAGGAGGGGTTGAGAGATTCCGGCTGCTGCCGCCAGTTGGGAAGGCCGGTGGTATGACTGAGGACATGCCGCGCCGTGACTCGCCTCATGCGCGGGTTGTTGGCATCCGGAATAGGGAGATAATCGTAGAGTGGACGGTCCAGATCGATGACGCCTGAGTCTACCAGCCTCAGAACGGCGTATGCGAAAACCGGCTTCCCCAAAGACGCGGCCTCGAATACGGTCTCCTCTGAGACCAGCTGGGACTGCTCCTCTATGGCCTGGCCGAAACCGCGCCTCCAGACCCGCCGCCCTTCCACTATGGCCAGGGCCAATCCGGGAACAGACGCCAGCTCGAGCAGTCGGGGTAAGTTGCGTAACAGGTCGGCGTTAGGCTGCCAGTTAGGACCGGCCGCGGCCGTAAGTGCCTGCATGGGCCACGCCAACCCTGGCCGTGCTGTGCTCAGCACCGCACCGGCAGTTCCCAGCATGAAATGGCGACGGCTCAAGGGCATTGATAAACCTCGACATGACCCTACGAAGGATCGGCCGGTGCGTTTCGCATTACGTCCCGGTCGATCGCCGCACGCCCTGTAGATGGCCGCCAGGGTAAAAGGGTTGCGCAGCGAACCAAGTGACCCCACTTATGAATCCATGGACTCACTTCCCGCTAGCACGCGCATCGGTCGTGTGAAGCTCCGAGTCGGCGACCTTGGACGGGCATTGGCTTCTATCGGGGATTGCTCGGCTTCGAGCTGAGCCGGGAGGAGGGCACCACGGTCAAGCTGACTGCCAGGGACAACTCTGGTATGGCGGAGAGGTCGGTGCGAGAACTGATCATGCTGGAGGAGCGGCCGGGCATTGCCCACCGCCCAAGTCGCCCGGTTAGCACCGGACTCTACCATGTGGCCTTTCTGGTTCCGGACCGTCGGTCCCTGGGGACGTGCCCTCCTGGGATTGCGCCACACTGGGTACCCGCTCCGCGGCATGTCGGACCACGCCGTGAGCGAGTCGCTATATCTGGACGATCCCGACGGCAACGGCCTGGAGATCTATGCCGACCGGCCCCGATCCAGGTGGCCGATTCGGGACGGTATAATTCAGATGACCGTGGAACCGTTGGATGTCGCCGGAGTCATGGCCGCAGGCCGCGAGCGGCCGGAGCCCTGGAGCGGGCTTCCGGGAACAACGACCGTCGGGCATGTGCACTTCACCGTCTCCCATCTGGAGCGGGCGGTGACTTTCTATCGGGATGTGATCGGATTCGACGTCATGATGAGGATTCCGTCGCTGGCTGCGGTTTCGGCCGGCGGCTACCACCACCATCTGAACCTGAATACCTGGGCGGGTGAGGGTGCGCCGCCTGACTCCGACCGGGTTGCGGGTCTCTCGGGATGGGAGCTGCTGGTGCCGGATAGCCGAGCGCTTGGCGCACTGGCGGAACGGATGGAGACTGCCGGCGCACGCGCGCCGTCTCTTAAAGGCATGACGGCACGCGATCCGGACGGGATACGTGTGGAGCTAGCCGCCGCCCCATAGCCAGACCGGTCAGCTACTCCGCTACCGCGAGCGCTCGCCTCACGGTCGTCATCATCTCATTTAAAGTGAAGGGCTTTTCAATGGTGTGGACCGCCCCGAGCATGCTGGCATTGCTCAGGAGATCGAGCCGCCGGGTCTGCCCACCGCCCGACATCGCGATGATGCGGATGCCGGGCGTGTGCGACAGCAACTCGACGATCATTTCGATTCCATCTTTTTCCGGCATGTGAAGGTCGGTGATGACGAGGTCTCCTCCGGAGTCACGCCAAAGACGCAAAGCTTCCATGCCATCGCGAGCCTGCGTGACACGATACCCCTCCCGGCTCAGCAGGATATGAAGCGCCCGGCGAATCCCCGGATCGTCATCTACAACCAGGATCCGCTGCCCAGACACGGTCATACTGCCTCCAGGATTGCTAGCGACTATGGTCACACGAGAGCTACGCTGCTTCGGAGCTAGGCGGACACCGAGCAGGTACCGGGCCAGTCGGGTATGTCGAAACACCACACGGGCATAACGTCTGGATGAGAGATTTATGGATCGGTGGGCTGCGATACGAACGGCGGATTTCGGTAGCAGGGATAACCTTGCCAGTCGGAGACCAACCGCCACGCCCGATAGGCGTCGTCAAATCAGTCACCCGCCTGGTAACCACCGCCTTGCTGCGCTGGGTAAGCACTTAGGTCCGCTGACCGGCGCCGGTGTTGATTTTCTGTACGAACGTCCCCTAATTCACGGTCTGATTTCCAGTTCAAAGATTATGGTACTCAAACACTTACAGCTAGAACCTCCGCGGCTCAGACCCTGCTTTATAGAACGAAGGCAGCTGACAACCAGGGAGAAACCATGAAGGTTGGCCATGTGCTTCGATTGAGTTGCCGGAGGCTTTCGACCATAGCCACCATGGCTCTGGCCGGTGCGCCAGCACTGGAGGCCCAGGTTGGTCTGTCATCAGCGGTTTCCCCGGTAGTGTTAACTGCTCGCGTTGCTCTGCGCGCCTCATTCGAGGCGCCGGACCCAGTCAGCGAGACTGCCGGGAGCGGTGGAACGGGAAAGGAGATGTCGCTGATGGTTCGTGTGTCGGCCAATGGCGCATACCGTCTCGTAGTAGTGGGAACCGCCGCCCCGGCCACTGCGGCGCGCATCTGGGTGCGCGACACGGCAGGAGAGTTCAGAAGTCTCACCCAGGGTAGCGAAGTGATCGTGATCCGCGACCCGGGCACCGCTGGCGAGGAGCTAGCGGAGGTACGATACCGGGCCGGAGCTTTCGAGTCCGTTAAAGGTAGGTCGGTGCTGCCAGTGCGCTACGAGATCAGGGTAGTACCCACTATTTAGCACAGCCGACGAACGTCCGCAGAGCTCTCGTGCAGGTCGCCCTCAGTCATCCGAAATGATCAAGCCAAACACGTTGTTCGCAGCTCAAGTCCGGGGATCACCCCGGGCCCGATCAAGGAGGAACAGTATGGCAGGAAAGGCCCAATCGTCCGGCCACCCCGAGCGCCAGCAACCCGAATCGCTCCGGCTCCGCTCCATGATGCCCACCTTTACAGTCAACGACATCGACGATAGCCTGGCCTGGTACCGGGACGGACTCGGCTTCTTCGTGGGTGAGCGCTGGGAGGAGAGTGGCAAGCTCCAAGGCGTGATGCTCAAGGCCGGCGTGTGAGTTTGGCTTGTCGCAGGACGACTTCAGCAAAGGGCGGGAACGGGCGAAGGGTGTAGGGTTCCGCCTCTGGTGTAACACCACACAGGATGTGGACGCGATTGCCGCGCGTCTCCGGGCCTTCGGTGGCACCATCGTCGAAGAGCCCGGAGACCGCTGGGACACCTACAGCTTCACCGCCCAGGACCCCGACGGGTTCAAGATTACGATCACACGGGAGCGGTCATAGACTGCGCGATCAGTCCTCGCCGCGATCCCTGTGGGGTTTCACCTTGATCAGCGCTCGCATCCAGGGGTGGATGCAGCATTGGAAGCGGTGATTGCCGACAGCGAGCCCAAACACCCGCGTCCTGCCCCCCCAGAGGGATGTCCGTCGATCCCGGGCACTCCGATAAGCGGTCGTCAGTCCTCATTGAGATTAGGCGAAGGGATCTTCCCCCCCCCAAACTCGGCGACCCTGGTGAAGGCATGGACTCGACCACCCTCATTTCTGACCCCCACCGACTTGCCCGCCTTAATCTTGAGGTAGGAGGGGTCGTTGCGCCACGCCTGATGACCAACGACTGAGAGAGCGAGGGGCGAGTCGTTTTCGTGGTTGGCTCGGCAAACGTTACACTCCCTCCTCTGAGCGAACAGCCACCGGTCGGGCCCCAGGCCGGATCGGTGGGATCGCAGTCGTCCCTGATCGCGACATTGTCGAAGGTTGCGGCGAATGGCCAGGGAGGGAATTGAACCCCCGACACGCGGATTTTCAGTCCGCTGCTCTACCAACTGAGCTACCTGGC
>JACCRS010000074.1 GCA_013813435.1 Gemmatimonadales bacterium | reverse complement strand
CCCGTCAGCTCAAGCTGAGATCAGACTCTGGGAGGGTGAAACGGTGGTGCGGAAGAAACATCCAGTGGTAAGTCGAGACCAGCAATCGCTGGCGCAGTACCGAGGACGGTTGCCTTTCCCGGCGGGTTGGCAAAGTCGGGTAGTGCAAGTGGTGCGGGAACACACACCGATGCTAGCGCGCAGCTGGGGATCGGAATCGGTGCGGATTCCGACAGGCTCTGCGAAGGGGCCGCTCCGTGCTCCGGCATCTCACATTGGGCCTGGTTCGGCTGCTGCATGAGTCCCAAACACACCGCCGTCCCCAGCACGGGCTGGAGTTGGAGAAGCAGCAGGAGCGCGGCGAAGGCGGATCTCATGGAGCGAACACTACTCCCCATAGGCTCGGGAAACAAGAACGGGGCCAAACAAATGCCGGACAATCCGACATTCCGCGTTCACTGGCCAAACGTTTCCACTCGACAATTGGTTCCAAGCCAGTCCGAGCAAGAACTGAGTCGCGATGGCATGAAGCCCCAGCCACGTGGCTGTATTCCGCCGATGCAACTCTGTGCTCCTCTAGACTCGGGGCTGTTCAAGACCAACACGCGGCACCACCGCCTTATAGTGGCCTTTCGCACTCGGCGGCTTCGCCTCGCGGCTAGGATAGTTAAAGCTGGCCAGAGTCCGTGTCAGGCCGGCGCTGCTGTGGCTGGACAACGTCAACGGGTGCCCACGCCGAGTCGTTGCAAGGTTTTGGTATCAATGCCCCCTGTCTGGCAGCATTCGGCTAGTTGTCCATTCACCACGACGGAAGGCACGCGCCTGATGCCATACTTCTTGGCCTTGGCCTGCGCTCCTGGCGTGCGCATATCCTGCACCTGGAGATCACAACTCTCACACACCAGCTTCCGGATACTTTGGAGCGCATCATCACACACCGGACACCCTGCTATGAAGACTTCTACCGTTCGCTGTGCCATATAGGTTCTTCCTTCATAGATGAGATTTTTCCGACATCGCCGGATGGTCTCGGCCGATACAGCAACGGAGAGTCTGCCTCTCGATCCACATGTTCCAGAGCGACGCCGCGACGACGAGTCCACCGGTGACAATCATCACGCTTGCTGGAGCCTGGGTCTCACGCGCGGCGAGCACCGCGCTAGAGCTGACGAACATCAGTACCAGTGGACCGAGGTGCCGGTGCCGTCTGGCAGACCAGGCTACCCCCGCCAGCCCCAGAGCTAACAAGCTGACCGTCAGCCCCATGAGCCCCGCGTCGGTAGCGACGAAACCCACTCCGACCGAACCAAGCATACCGGCATAGGCGGACACGCACGCTGCGCATGTGAACTTCGACAGAACGGCTACGCCAGCACTCGGCAGCAACGAGAGACTTCGCATGGAGGTTTTAATCCGGGACGCTTGCGGCGTGGGCGCGCACTTGGTTAGCACGAGGCTCGTCTAGGGCCTCGATGATAGGGCAGGCCGACATGCCGTTGCCGCACGAGCACGCGTCCACGAGACCGCGGAGAGCGGTCCGCATTGCCGAAAGCCCACGAATCTTCCGCTCGACGTCTTCGATCTTCGCTGCCGCGAGCGCTCTCACCTCGGGTCGCCGCACCGAGTCATTGTCGCGAAGCGAGATCAGCTCCCCGATCTCTCGGAGGGTGAATCCCAGTTCCTGGGCTCGCTTCACGAAGCGGACGAGGGCCACGGTCTCAGGCTCGTACTCCCGGTAGCCAGACGCACGTCGATCCGGCTCTGGAAGTAACCCCTGCCGCTCGTAGTAGCGCAGAGTCTGAATATTGACCCCTGCCAACGTTGCGAGCTGCCCAATTTGCATCGTCAATGCCTCCCTATCGATGTGGCTTCAATATCAACCCTATACCTAGGTATAGAGTCAAGGCCTGGCTTCTCGGTGGTGCGCGGGAGCAACCATCGAACTCCGGCTGGTGCCCATGCAGGGGTTCGTCTACTGCCTGTGCGGAGTCGAACGGAGGGTGAAATCCGCTTTGGCGACTGCCGAAGTAGCGGAGGAGTCTTGGTGCGGTCTAGTCAGCTGCTCACCCTTCGCTCCGCACTCTGGCCAACCGCAGAGCGTTCATCGTGACCACCAGCGACCCACCCATGTCGCCCACCAACACAGCCACAGCCAGGCTGACAACGCCCAGGATCGCGCCGGCAGCGAGGGCAAGCTTGAGCCCAACGCCAGGGCGATGTGCCAGCCCCACGGTCGCCTCGGCGAGTGCGGGCGCGTCGTTGACGCCATCGCCCAGCATCGCGACCCCTCCGAACGCGGTGCGCAAATTCCCAGACTGCTTCGACCTTGTCTTGGGGCAGAAGGCGCCAGCGCACTTGATCCACCCCAAGAACCTTACCCACGGCCTGCGCGGCAGCGGCCCCATCACCAGTCAGCATCACGATGGGTCGGATACCGAGATGATGGAGCCGCTGTATCACCGCTACTGCGGTCTCTCGCACCTGATCACTTAGAGCGAGGAAACCGTGCGAGCCATCGGCTGATTTCCAGGTAGACGCGAAGGGTGCCCGGCTCCGGGGCCGTTCAGGACGGCTACCCCGAACAAGGCGATAAAGGTGACCGAGGCCGACACACTGAAGTGGAGATCCGTACCCAGAGCCCGAGCACGCCACCAACCGCCGCGAACGGCAGATTGACGAGGACCAATCCAGCGAGTTTCCAGGACCGAAGCGAGATGCATAGAAGAACCGTTATCAGCGCTATCGAGATCGGCACTACAAGGCGGAGCCGAGCCATAGCTCGCGCCTGGTTCTCGAACTCGCCACCGTAGGTCAGGAAAGTGCCTGGAGGGAGCTTCAGCCTGCTCCCTGGGGCTTGCTGAACCTCACGGGCAACGCCGCCGAGGTCTCGGCCGCGCACATTCGCTTGGATGACGACCAGTCGTTGAGCTCGCTCCCGGTTAACCTGGACCGGCCCCGCCTCCAGGCGGATTTCGGCCAGCTGGGCCAGCGGAATGCGAGCACCAATCGAGGCCGGAATCGTGATGGCACCAATCGCCTCTGCCGAGGCTCGCAACGCCGCCGGGTACTGGACCGATAATAGCCATGGTCACTGAGCACGAATCCGGGGCCATCTCTGCCCAAACCAAGGCCGCGCTCGATGCAGGACGGCGGCGAAGGGTCCAGCTGGGCAATCCGGCATCTGAACCAATCCGCTCGCCGTCTTGGGACAATCGCCAGCGCGAAGGTCCGTCTGGCCCTAGCTGCGCAACGACGCATGCGTGACGGACAGGTTGCACCCGTCTTCTGCCGTCCCGGACCGGTTACGAATCCGCCGCCCCCTAGCCCCATGGTTCACGAAGAATTGCTGCGAGAGAGAATCTCCCCCGCCATTCGGATCAAATCAGCGGCACTAAAGGGCTTCTGCAGATACCAATCCCCCATACCGGCGGGTGGGCGGTCGCTGGCTGACACATATATGACCGGTGGCGCCAGCGGGAGCTGGGAGATCAGCGCTCCGAGTTTTAGGCCGTCCAGCTCGGGCATCATGATGTCGGTGACCACCAGATCGATCGCGCCCACCTCCACAAGAGCCAACGCCTCCCGACCGTTGGTGGCGCTGAGCACGTTGTAACCTTCACCCGCAAGCACGCGCTTCATAAAATTGCGCACGATTGGCTCGTCATCTACAACGAGGACAATACGCCTGGCCTCTTTATCAATCCCATCCCCCACAACGGCTTTAGGCAAACTGATCCTCCCCGGCGAACCGCAGCATGTAGCACACGCCGGGCATCAACTCGTAAGGAGCTAACGCCCGGACGATGCTCCACATCAACAGACAACAACTCAGAGGACGCGGAAAATATTGGACCCGACCGCAGTTACGAGATGTGGCTGGGCTCACGGGAAAAGGGTGACTCGAAATGGACCGGCACGCAGTGGACCCGGGGAGGCGTTTTTAAAGATCGCTGCTCACTGCCGGCGGCTCGACGGGGGAACGATTTTGTTGATGCGCAGGTACGTCACAATATTCCCGTAGTGCTCCGCATCGTGCGTGGCGTTCAGACCCAGCGCAAACAGGCGGGTACGCTCCCCGCCGAACAGCTTGGTCTTGCCCCGCGCCGCCTGATCCGTCTGAGCATAGGCCCGGGTGCAGTACTGGGTGGACGCCTTGAGCGCGGTCACCAGCTCGACCTTGGTCTTCCTGGTCTTCTCGATGTCGTCCTCATTCCGTGGCGGATCACCCAAAGCAGCGGCACAGATGAGATACTGAGCCCCGGCCACGTGGCCGATCAGCTGGCCAAAGCTGCGTACCTCCGGCGTCGGCCTGTAAGCCCAGGTGGACTCGGGCAGCTCCTCGGCGGCAGCCGTTATGTAGCCGATCATCGGCTCCCACAGCATGCGGGCGGTACCCACCGCCGGGCTGGCGGAAGCTCCCTCCTGTGCTCGCACTGGGGTGAATGATCCGAAGGTAGTGAGGGTGGCGAGGGCAAGAAAAACAGATCTCATGGCAGCGCTCCGGCTGGAATGGTTGGTGCCTGACCTCTAACTTTCGTGCTTTCGTGCTTTCGTGTTAGCAGTTGCTTTCTAGAAATCAGCCGCCCAATCTCGCGGTTCGAGCATGGCCATCAGCTCCGCCTCAAAGGAGCCGGCCGGGTACTCGGGCGAATAATCCCACGCGGCCAGCGGCGGCAGGCTCATCAGCACGCTCTCGATTCGGGCCCCGGTATGCAGGCCGAACAGCGTGCCCCTGTCGTGCACCAGGTTGAACTCGGCGTACCGCCCCCTGCGCACCAGCTGAAAGTGGCGCTCCCGCTCACCAAACGGCAGATCGCGCCGGCGCTCCACGATGCTGCTGTACGCCTCAGGCAGGATGCCTCCCACTCCCTGGGCAAACTCCAGAAGCTGTGACAGCCCGAGCCCGCCTTCGCCATCCCGCAGGTGGTCGAAGAAGATTCCACCGATTCCGCGCCGCTCTTCACCCCGGTGGGTATTCACGAAGTAGTGATCGCACCAGGTCTTGAACCGGGAGTAAAAATCCGGGTGATGACGCCGGCACTCAGCCTCGAGGGCCCGGTGAAAGTGAGCCGCGTCCTCGGGAAAGGGATACGTCGGCGTGAGGTCGGTTCCCCCACCGAACCAGGCATCTACCCGCTTGCCGGAGGAGTTGGTGATCTCGAAGTAGCGCACATTCAGGTGGACCGTGGGCACCAGCGGACTGCGGGGATGGGCCACCAAACTGAGGCCGGTCACGAAGAAGTTCAGCGGCTCGATGCCCGCCGCTCGCGCGCCGATCCGGTGCGCCAGCGACGGGTCCAGGACTCCTTCCACCGCCGAGCGATTTACCCCGGCCTTTTCGTAGGTTCCGCCGCCGGTGAGCACCCGGCTCACCCCGCCACCGCCGCCGGGCCTCTCCCATCGGTCCTCCCGAAAGGAACCGCCGCGGTCGAGCACGGTGAAGAAGCCGGTGGTCTCCTCATGCAGGCGCTCGACCCAGGAGCTCACCTGTTCCCGGAGTTCGGTTGGTGGGCTCACCGGGCTCGCCATTGCTGCACCGCGTCCACGAACGCTTGGGCGTGACTTACCGGCACATCGGGCAGGATGCCGTGCCCCAGGTTGGCAATGTGACCCCTGCCTCCGAAGTCATCCAGCATCCGGTGGGTGCGCTCGCGGATAACCGCCGGTGGCGCATACAACCAGCAGGGATCGAGGTTGCCTTGCAGGGCGACGCGTGTCGGGGGGATGCGTCGCCGGGCATCGCCCGCGTCGGTCTGCCAATCGATGCCCAGCACGTCGGCCTCCGTTTCGGCGGCGATCTCCTCCAGGGCCCAGCCGGAGCCGGGCGCGAAGACGATGACCGGTGCTCCCGCGGTCCGGGCCAGGCGCGCGGCCCGGCCCAGGTATGGAAGAACGAACTCCCGAAAATCTTGTGGTCCCACCGCTCCGGACCAGGAGTCGAACAGCTGCACTGCCTGTGCGCCGGCTTCCACCTGTGCGACCAGAAAGCTTCCTACGGCATCCGCCAGCCGGCCCAACAGCCCGTGCGCCCGGGGTGGGTCCTCGACCAGCAGCCTCTTGGCCAGGCTGAAGGATTTCGACCCGCCACCTTCGATCATGTAGGCCATCAGCGTCCAGGGCGCGCCGGCAAAGCCGATCAACGGAACCCGGCCCGCCAGCTCTCGCCGCGCCAGCCGCAACGCATCGAGCACATACCCGAGGCCATCCTCAGGAGCCACATCCCGCAGCCGCTCGAAGTCGCCCGCGGCGCGCAGCGGGTGGTGAAAGCGCGGACCGACGCCGTCCTCGACGCTGAGGGTCATTCCCATCGCCTGCGGCACGACGAGGATATCGCTGAAGATGATCGCGGCGTCGACCCCGATCAGGTCCACCGGCTGGAGCGTGACCTCCACTGCCAGCTCCGGTGTTCCCACCATGGTGAGAAAGTCGGCCCGCTTTCGAACTGCCCGGTACTCCGGCAGGTAGCGGCCCGCCTGCCGCATCATCCACACCGGTGGCCGTTCCACCGGCTCCCTCCGGCAGGCCTGGAGAAACAGGTCACTCATGAGAGGAGCGCCGGGCCAGTACCGCGCGAACCGCCGCCACCACCGAGTCTGCCGTAGGGTGCGCAGCTACGCCGGCTGGTGCCCAGCCTGAGGCTCGCGCCGAGTCCGCCGTGGTCGGTCCGGCCGCCACCAGATCGGGTCTCGAGTGGGGAGAGCAGGCGCGGATCAGTAACTGTGCTACGCTGGGGCTGGCCACAACCAGCACGCCCCCGCGCCCGGCGGCGAACCGCGCAGCCGGCTCGCTGGCCAGAACCGATATGTAGCATACGACTTCATCCACCGGAATTCCCCTCTGGCGGAGCCGCTCCGGCAGCTCGTCGCGGCGGCTGTTGCCGCAGGGAAAGAGCACCGGCCCGGCCACCTGGGCCTCGAGCATGGCCCGAGCCAGCGTTTCCGCCACCCCGAGCGGCGCGCGCGCTCTCTCAATGGGAGTGTATACCGGGCCCACCGTGCCGTTGAGGGCGGAGGCGGTTGCGGCGCCCCCGGCCCAGACCGCTGGAGGATTGTCTCGGGGCCAGAGTGTGTTTCCTCGGAGTGCAATTCGTTCTGACAGGGCCGCCGCGGCGCGGGGAGACGTCAGGGCGACTGCGCTGTAAAAGTTCAGCCGGTCAAGGGCGAGGTCCAGCGGCGCCCAGTCCGGTGGCGCCCGGAATTCAATCAGCGGGTGCTCCTCTACTGCGACATCAAGCGTTCTCAGCGCCTCAGCCAGTCCGGGAAAGCTGCCGGCAGCCGCCGTTACCACGACTCTTTCCATTCAGGGCTCGGTCACCCCGGGAATGACCGCCGAGCGTACCTCAGCCAGGATCGTGGCAGCGCCCTGTGCCAGCAGACGCTCGGCAAGAGCGGCACCCAGAGAAGCCGCGCCCGCTTCGTCCTCAGCTGGTCCCGAAGAATGACCTTCCACGGTGGTCTCGCCGTTGAGCGATATGACCCGCCCGTGCAATTGAAGCCCTGACCGTCCCGCTTCGCTGTACCGATCGGCGTAGGCTGCCACCGGAACCTGGCAGCCGCCCTCCAGTCGCCCGAGAAAAGCGCGCTCGGCTGCAACCTGAAGCGCCGTGGCCGGGTGATGCACCGCCTGGCGAACCAGGTCCCGCCCGGCAGCGTCATCCGCCCGCACCGTGACGGCGAGTGCTCCCTGCCCCGGCGCGGGCAGCATCACACCTGGGGGAAGCCGTTCACCGATTCGATGGGCCATTCCCAGTCTCACCAGGCCCGCCGTTGCCAGCACGATAGCGGTCCAGTCGGCCCGCCCGTCGAGCTTGGCCAGACGGCTGTCGACGTTACCTCGCACGTCGGCCACCCGGAGATCGGGGCGGGAGCTCAGGAGTTGAGCCCGCCGGCGCAGGCTGCTGGTTGCGATCACTGCGCCGACAGGAATCTCGTTCCAGCGCAGCGGACCTCGTCCAACCAGGGCGTCGCGGGCGTCCTCCCGCTCGCTGATCGCGGCAACGATAATTCCGGAAGGGAGCTCGGTGGGCAGGTCTTTCAGCGAGTGAACCGCGAGATCGATGCGGCGCTCCAGCAGTGCGTCGTCTATCTGCTTGGTAAACAGAGCCCGGCTGCCGATCTGTGCCAAAGGAACGTCGGGCGTGAGATCACCGGTGGTCTTGATCTCGACCCGCTCGGTCTCTTGACCAGCAGCCAACAACTGCGCTCGCACCCGCTCCGTCTGCCACAGGGCCAGAGTGCTGCCGCGGGTGCCGATCCGAAGAGCGCTGCGCCGGCTCAATCGGGCCCCGCGGCGGGACTACCTCGATCCGGTTGCTGGCCCGCGGTTGCCAGGCCATCGGTGCCCAGGAACTCGGTCACGCGGCCGGCGGCCTGTTCAGCGGAAGCCATCGAGTCTCCCAGCGACACACCATCGCGGTAGGTACCCGCCAGCACCAATCCGGGATTCCGCCGTTCCACGTCCTCGGCAATCTCCTTGAACCGGCCATATCCGAGAACGTACTGCGGAATCGCCTTGGGCCAGACCTGGACCGCGCGGAAAGTTGGCTCTCCGCTGGTGCCGAGCAGTGAGCGCAGATCGTCCAGCACCCTGGCGGTGAGTGTCTGAGGATCGGCCTGAACCAGGTCCGGATCACGGGTGCCGCCAACGAAGGCCGTCACCAGTACGTGGCCTTCCGGCGCCCGATCGGGGAAGAGCGAAGACGAGAATACCGCTCCCATAACCCGCTTGCGCTCCACCTCGGGGGTGAGAAATCCGAACCCGTCGAGCGGGTGTGACAACTGATCGCGGCGGAAGCCGAGCGCCACCACCGCCACCGGGGGGTGAAATATGCTGGCCAGGGTAGAGAGCTTCTCCGACCCAACGAGATCGAGGTCGACCTCGTCCAGGCAGTGGGCCGGGGCGGCGTAGACCACCGCGTCGAACAGCTCGGGAGTTTGAAAAGCCGCGCCTACCGTCCACCCTCGGTCTCCCTTGCGTAGCTGGGTGACCGGTGCCCGGAGCCGGACTTCGCTGCTCAGCTCACGCCCGAGGGCGTCGGGTATCTCCTGGAGCCCGCTCCGGAAGGAGACCAGCTTTGCCATGCCTCCACCTCCCGGGCCGCCCGGTGGAGCCTTCATCATCTGCATCAGCGCCTTCATCACCGATCCGTGAGTCCGCTCGAGCGCGTGCAGCTTCGGGGTTGCATGGCGCACCGAGAGCTGCTCCGGGTCTCCGGCGAACATGCCGGCAATAAAAGGATTGACGATGTAGTCGAGCACCTCCTGGTTGAAGCGCCGCCGAACGAATGCAGCGATGCTTTCTTCCAGCGGAGAGTCGCCCGCATCAACCAGGGGCTCTCCGAAAATGGCCAGCTTGGCACCGTTTGACAGAAGCCGGGACGTGAGCAGCTCGGCCGGAGCCATAGGAAGCCGGGTGAGCCGTCCCCTGCGAACGATGTATCGATTCCCGGCAGCGGGAGATGCTGTTACCCTCGACCCGTCGAGTCCGAGGTCGGCCAGCAAGGTGGTGACGGCCGCCGACGGCGCAGCCAGCGAGCTGGGACCGAGCTCGGCGAGATATCCATCCCGCCGGACAGACTTGATGGATCCGCCTATCCTGTCGCTGGCCTCGTACACCACTACCCTGCTCCCTCGCTGCTTCAGCCGAAACGCCGCCGTCAACCCGGTGAGCCCGGCCCCAATAATGGCTACCGCAGCCATGCGGTTCCCAGCGCGGCCTCGAGCACCTCGAGCTCGGAGTCGCCGTGGACCGAGGAAGAGAACGCGGCCTCGAAAGGGGACGGTGGCAGATATACGCCGGCTTCGAGCATGGCGTGGAAGAATCGAGCGTAGTCGTCTCGATTCGACCTTCTGGCGCCGGCGAAGTCTCGAACCGGCTCCGCGGTGAAGAATGGGGTGAACATCGTGCCTGCCACCTGAACCGTAAGTGGCACTCCGGCTCTTTCGGCGGCCCGGCTGACCGCCGCCGCGGCATCTTCAGCCCACTGCGCGGCCCTTTCCCACATTCCGGGGCGGGACAGCACCTCCAGGGTGGCCAGTCCCGCTGCCATTGCCAGCGGATTGCCCGACAGCGTGCCCGCCTGATATACCGGACCCGCGGGAGCAATGAGCTCCATGTGCTCCCGTCTTCCGCCAAAGGCTGCTGCGGGAAGCCCGCCACCGATCACTTTGCCCAGGCAGGTCAGATCAGGCTCGATCCCATACAGCACCTGAGCACCCTGGGGATGAACCCGCCAGCCGGTCATTACCTCGTCGAACACCAGGAGCGTCCCGTGCTGCCGGGTGAGGGACCTGAGCCCCTCGAGAAATCCCGGCACCGGCGGAACTACTCCCATGTTCCCGGCCACCGGCTCCACCAGCACGGCAGCCAGCTCGTTACCGCGCTGGGCAAACAGTGATTTCAGCGCCGGGAGGTCGTTGTAGGGCACCACCAGGGTGTCGGCCACGGTGGCGGCGGTAACGCCAGGAGAGTCCGGCAAGCCCAGCGTGGCTACTCCGGAGCCGGCGGCGGCCAACAGCGCATCCGAATGGCCGTGATAGCAGCCATCGAACTTCACTATTGCCTGGCGCCCCGTAGCCGCGCGGGCCAGCCGCACTGCACTCATCAGTGCCTCGGTACCAGAGCTGACAAAGCGTACCATCTCTACTGATGGGAACGTGGCCACCACTCGTTCCGCCAGCCGGATTTCGAGCTCGGTAGGGGCGCCGAAAGTGGTTCCTTGCCCTGCCGCGTCGACCAGGGCGGTAACCACCTCCTCGTGGGCATGGCCGAGAATGAGGGGGCCCCACGAGAGTACCAGATCCAAATATCGGTTGTCGTCGGCATCCACCAGGTACGGTCCTTCACCCCGGACCATGAAGCGAGGAACCCCGCCGACGCTCTTGAATGCCCGCACCGGGCTGTTTACCCCGCCGGGCAGCAGCCGTTGCGCGGCGGCAAACAGCCGCTCCGATACCACCGTAGTCCGGGACGCCACGCGCGCCTCGGTCATTGTCCCGCCTGCTGGGCCAGCATAGCCGCGGCCGCTTTGGCGTGGTAGGTGATGATGGCATCCGCACCCGCCCGTCGCATTCCGGTGAGCGCCTCGATCACTACCCTCCCCTCGTCGATCCATCCTTGACGCGCAGCCGCCTTTACCATCGAGTATTCACCGCTCACGTTGTAGGCCAGTAGGGGGAGCTGGGTTCGCTCGCGCACCGCGCGCACCACGTCGAGATAGGCCAGCGCAGGTTTTACCATCAGCAGATCGGCTCCCTCCGCTTCATCCAGGGCGGCCTCGAGGACCGCCTCGCGTACGTTGGCCGGGTCCATCTGGTATTGCCGCCGGTCGCCAAAGGCGGGCGCACTCTGAGCCGCCTCCCTGAACGGCCCGTAGAAGGCACTGGCGTACTTGACGGCATAGCTGAGTATGGCCTGGTCGGCGTAACCGGCACCGTCGAGGGCAGCGCGGATGGTGGCAACCATCCCGTCCATCATCCCGCTCGGCGCAATGATGTCCGCACCGGCGGCGGCGTGGCTCACCGCGGCTCGTGCCAGAATCTCGAGCGTGGCGTCGTTATCCACCGAGCCGTTGCGCACCACCCCACAGTGGCCGTGACTGGTGTACTCGCAGCAGCAGAGGTCGGAGATCAGTAACAGATCGGGGTGACGGCTGCGCAACCGCCGCAATGCCTGCTGGACGATGCCGTTCTCAGCGTAATTCTCCGAGCCGGTTTCGTCCTTGCTGGCGGGAACTCCGAAGAGCAGCACCGCTTGAATTCCCAGCGAGCGTACCCGGTCCGCCTCGCGGTCCAGCGACTCGTCCACTGAAAGCTGAAAAACGTCCGGCATCGAACCGATTTCACGCTCTAACCGGCTTCCATGCACGACGAACAGCGGCTGGATGAGGTCCGACGGGGCAAGCTCGTGTTCCCGGACGAGTTGACGTATGGCGCCGGTTCGCCGCCGCCGCCGCGGCCGGTTGGTAGGGAGGAGGGTCACGAGGGAAGACTAGGGAGCGGCCGCCCAGCCCGCAACAGCAGGTAGAACCAGCGGACCGCCTTTCACGTTATCAAGCTGTCGGGTTTAGAATACCAAAGGTCAGTGGCCGAGGCCGATGTGGAGTGCAAGTCATCGCATAGAAACCGGCTATCGAATTCAGGCGTAGTGCTGGGAATCACCCCGAGAGCCAGCCTGCCTGTCACGGCTAAAAAAATTCTTGGTACGCATCTTAAGAGAAGTCGAGTGGAGTGACGCCCCTCCGGCAGTTCGCCGCGTCACCGCCGGCGCCAGGAGTGCATCCATATATGAAGTTTTCCTTGCCGGCTATTGCGGCCGTTTTCTTCGGGACCCTGACCCTGAGCGCCTGCGGCGGAGGTACGCCCCGGCCCCGCCTGGCTCCGCCCCCAAACCCCACTCTCGCGATAGTCAGAGCTAATCTCTGGGACGGCACCGGCCGGCCGGTCGTGGCCAACGCGGTGACCCTGGTGCGGGCCGGGCGGATCGTATGCGCCGGTGCCGCCGGCGAGTGCCGGATACCGGCCGGTGCACGAATAATCAACGGCCACAACCAATGGCTCATTCCCGGCCTCATCGATAGCCACGTCCATCTTCTCTTTTTGACTCGCGGCAGCGCCGGCGAGGAGCTGTCACTCGACTTGCGCAACCTGCTGGCCCAGGGAGTGACGACCGTACGAGACATGGGAACCAGTCCGGCCGAGCTGCTCACCCGGGTCAACGCCCTTACTGCAACGCCTCGGGTGTACGCCATGCAGCTGGTGGCGGGCCGGCGATTCTTTTTCAACGGCTTCCGGGGCACCCGAACTTCACGGGGCACCGTCTACCGCCAGCCGCCGGCCATGGCCATGCAGGCCCTCGGCTGGACCCCGATGCTCTATACTCCGAACGATGACGCCGACTCCGTAGTTGAGGCGGCCCGGCAAACCGGCGCCATAGGTCTCAAGCTCTACGCCCAGCTCGATCGTGAGTCGGTTCGAAAGCTGACCGAGGCTGCCCACCGCGCCGGGATGTCGGTTTGGGGGCACGCCTGGGTGCAACCCGCCAGCGCTTTGGAGCAGGCGCTGGCCGGCCAGGACGGTCTGGTGCACGCCGCGGGAATGGCGGGCGAGCTCTTGTCACCCGAGGAGCGCGATACCCTGGTTAACGACGGCAACCTGCAGATGGCCACGGCCGAGGTGGCCACCGTGGGCTCGGTCCATGACCCGCGGATTCTGGCGGCACTCGATTCCATGGCGCTGCGGGGTACGGTTTTCGAGCCCACGCTCGATGCCACCCGCCAGAGCGTGGCATACTATAACGCAAAGCGGCGTCGCATCCCCTCGGAGCAGGAGGAGTACGTTCGCGCCGCCTCAGGTTTCGGAATCGAGATCACTCGTGAGGCAGTGAGGCGTGGGGTAAGGATCAGTGCCGGGAGCGACCATGTGGCCTACGGCCCCGCCATCGAGCGCGCCTCGCTGTTTGGAGAGCTTCGGCTGCTGGTGGACTCCGTGGCGCTCACTCCCAGGGCCGCGCTGCTCGCTGCTACCAGGGACGCCGCCAAAGCGTTAGGCGGAGAGCCCGCCCGCCGGCTGGGTACGATCGAGGCCGGGCGCTACGCTGACCTTGTGATGCTGAGCAAGAACCCGCTCGAGGACATCGACAACCTGGATACCGTCGAGTGGATCATGAAGGGCGGACGAATCTGGCGGCCCGGGCAGCTGAGAAGCGGGATTGCGTCCAGATAGACTGCGGGAGACGCGTGAGCTTTACCGGTCAAGATCGACGTTCCCCACTTCTACCGGGAGTTCAGCCCTCTCGGCCCACTCGGTCCACGAGCCCACGTAGATCCGCACCCGCTGATAACCCAGAAGGTATCGCAGGGTAAAGTGTACGTGGCTCGCCTCCGAGGTACTGTTGCAGTAGGCGATGATGCTCTTATCCGGGGTGATTCCCTGCTCCTCGTAGCCGGCGCGTAGCTCGGCCGGGCTCTTCCAGATGTGGCCAAAGCCCACCCGCGTCAGATCATCCTGCCAGTAGTGGCTGATCGCTCCGGGAATGTGTCCCCGCCTCATCTGTGCGCCTGCCTTTCCCTCATACTGCTCACGCGGCCGGGCATCGACCAGCACGGCATCACCTGTGACAGAGGCTCGGCGCACATCCTCCAGCGAGGCGCGCTCCGGACGGAAGGGAGCAACCGGAAATGAGGCTTCGTAGACCTGGGGGTACCGCTGAACCACCAGCCGGTGTTCCAGTTGCCACTTGAAGTATCCGCCGTTCAGCACGTACACCCTGGGGTGGCCAAAGCCGGCCAACAGCCAGGCGAGGAAGGTCGCATCGATGTTGCCCGTCTCGCCGGCACTATAGATGACGGCCGGCGTATCGAAGCTCAGCCCCAGCCGGGAGAAGAGATCGCGGTACGCTCGCGACGACAGGAGTTGAGAAGGAATACCTCGTTCACTCGCCCTCATGGTCTCGGTGTTGAGGTATACCGCGCCAGGCAGATGCCCCGCCAAATAGGTGAATACGTCGGACCGCACGTCAATCAGACTGACCCGCTGTTCCTGCTGCCAGGCGGCCAGCTGTTTGGTTGACACCAGAGATGGAAGCTTGGCTGGTGGCGCCGGCTCCGGTTTGATCGGTGCCGCCCGAGTAGCACACGCGAGGATCAGAGATAGACCGAAAAGCCCTGCCCTGCGCACTGGTCCAATCATCGGGTCGAGTCCAGTCCCATGTAGGCTCTTTCTTCCTCGAGATAGACTCGCACCGCGTTGCGGCGGCGGCGGGAGTTGAGGGAAACCGGCCGAGTCTCATCGGCGGGAGGCAGCGCCGCCATGGCGCGGCCCATCGGCGCTCCCCGCTCAATGGCAGACCGCATGGCAGACCGAAGCGCGGTGATGTAGTCCCGGGTGCGCGCCACCAGCAGCTCCGGCCGTCCGGGGATGGCTCCGTGGCCGGGAACCACCGCCGCCGGCGCCAGGCTGTCGATCGCCGCAAGCGCATGAAGCAGCCGGTCAGAGTTGCCGTCGACTACCATGGTCACCCCGTCTTCGACCAGCAGATCGCCCGCAAACAGAATCCGCTCCCGGGGTAGCCAGACCATGAGGTCGCCCGGCGAATGCGCTGCCCCCGGATGCCTGATCACCAGGGTTTTTCCGCCGAGGCATAGGGTGTCGGTTGCGGTAACGGGGCGATCGGGTGTGTCGGCGAACTCGAACCCCCGCATGGCGTCCAAACCCACCACCCGTACCCAATCAGCAATCAGGGCATCCTCGCCACCTTCGGACGCCAACACCCGGCGATCAGGATGGGCAATGACCTTCGCACCCAGCCGCCGGAATACAGCCGTGCCGAAATGATGGTCGGGGTGATGATGGGTGAGAATTACCCACTTGACCGGCTGGCGGGTGACCGAGCGGATCGACTGAAGCAGTTCCTCTGCCTGACGGGGGCTGGCCAGGGCATCGATCACCACCACCCCCGAGGAGGTTACCACGAAGCCGGCGTTGGGCCGGCCCTCGGATCCTCGCCCTATATCCCCTAGGGAGGCATAAACCCCTGGGGCCAGGCGCCGGAGCGTGGGCGGCTGGGTCTCGGCATTGAGGCTGATCAGCGCCGGAAACACGGCGAAAAGAATGGGGGACGAACTGAGGAAAAGGCGAAGCACTTCTGAGGCCGACGCGATGGGATGGGATGGCCGGCCGGTCCGGCCGGAGAGCGTCAGGCGGTAGCGAAGCCGATGTTGACCGACTGCTTGAATGTGGCACCCTTGTTGTCAGTCCAGACCATAGTCAGGGGCGCTTCTTTCTCCGCCTTGAGGGTAAAGCTCACCATCGGATCCCGGCTCATTCCCGAGGTCCACTCGAATCGAGCGACCTCGTCACCTCCATAGGTGACCACCACCTGCTTTATGAAGTATGCGGGAATGGGGTCGCCATCGGCGTTGCGGAAAAACCCTGTGTCCATTGGATGGGATACTATGGAGTTCACGGTGATCAGGTCGCCCTGGCTGATCCGCTCGGGCACCTTGATTCGTGCCTCCCCGATGGTATAGGTCATCATCCACACCCGTTAAGGCTGACGCGCACTCTGCTATAGTCGGCCCACACTTCACCTGTGCTGGTTTCCACGATCGCCCTCACCCACGTCGTGCGCTTCATCTTGATCCGGGTGGAGATGGCCACGGCGCCGATGGCCGGGGTCAGATGAAAGGCGGCTAGATGCGCGTCGGGGTTGTGATCGACCACCAGGTGAACGGCCTTCACATACTTCTCAGGCGTCATCGGGAGATCGGTCTCGATGATCACGGGCACCACCCGGCCGTCTTCGGCAACCAGCGGCATGTCGAGGCTTACGTGTCCCCGCTGGATCGGGCGACCGCCCGAGATACGCTCGAGGATCCGCGCGACCTCTTCGTTGGGTACCTCGGGATCGTCTTGTCCCAGCGGGAACTTGTTGGTGGCGGCGACGAGCTGGTCGGCTAAAGTGCCTGTGACCACGAGCCCAGCCGCAGTGACGGCGCAGGCCCGAAGGAAAGATCGACGGGGTAATTCGTCATGGTATGACATCATCTGGAGGATAAACCCCGGCACTCTCTCAAGTCAAGTTGCCGCACAGTATCCGTTACAACACTAAGTTGCCGTCTTACCTATAGTTACCCGCCCTAGGGGAGCAACGTGAGGGTGTACGCCGCCGGGTCGTGCGGGGCGTAGGTACCTCGAGCGGCTGCCTGAGCCAGACGGGCGGAATAGAGGGATGCCTGGCGGCTGTCAGGAATATGAACTCGCGCTATTGCGCCGGAACCCAGATTGCCGGTAACGATGAGTTTCAGTGTGTCCCCACCCGATCGAGCGGAGTAGAGCGGGTATCCCGTCGACTCGACTGAGTCCACCGGCCCTCCGACGACGGTCAACAACACCGCACCGTCATCTCCGTGGGGGCTCGACAGGCTCACAGTGAGCGCTCCGGCAATGGGGCCGGTATTGTTGGAGCATCCCGCTGTCAGAATCAGGGCTACCATGAAGCTCAGCGTTAAAACCGGAGGGGCTCTCATTTCTCCGCCACCTCCAATCCGGCCGTAGGTTGCGGCGGGATAGCCATGCGATCGGCTGCGGCCAGAAAATCTCCCAGATCGTATGCACCGTTCCGGTTACCGACGGCATCGAGATACACCGTTTCCTGGGTGTCGAGCAGCGAGGTACCCAGCAGAGCTTCGGCTGCGTCGGTGAGCGTCACTTGCTGAACGGCAATGAAGTTAGCTGTGACACTGAAGGGGTGCAGCATTCGCAGGGTGAGGGTGTCGCGAGCCGACGTGGTATCTCCGCTCCAGTTCAGGAAAGCGGCATCGGGCTGGGGTGTCGCTCGCAGAGAGACACTGGCTCCTTCCGCCACGAAGACCCCCGATTCGATGTCGCCCATTACTTCCGAGTTTACCGCCGCCGGGGCCGCACCCTTCACAGTCATGCGCAGCTGGTACGCTGCGGCCATACGCGCCGTGATCGTATCGGGAAACTCTCCAGTCACCACCGAGTGAGTGCGAGCTCCGCCGTTGCTCCACGATAAAAAGTCGAACCGGCTCCGCAGCGTCTCGATGATCTGCACCGAGTCGGCCGACAGCTCGACCTGGGTTCCGGGAACAAAGAACTGATCCAGCCGCGCCACCCGGCTCCCGTTCACCAGGATATCCGCTCCCGGGTGATCCGAGGCGAACACGGACCGGAAGGGCACATAGCGGAAGGCGACTCGTCCTCCGGGCGTTTCCTGACGGATGGCTTCGAGGCAAAAACCCGCAAAGCCACCTTGATTATCGCTGGCCGTCGGTGTGGTGCTCCGGCACAAGGCGGAGTTCCCGGTGCTTCCGGGATACGGGTCGCCGGCGTCTCCCCGGTTCTTGCCACCGGGCTGCCTCAGATCCTGGCGGCCATCTGCCTGCACCAGCGCGACACCATGGACCGGGCCGGCGTTCACCCGGTTATCGGTGCTGAAGCCGTGGCCGTCCACCTGGCCCTGGTCGATATGCCAGACGAGCAGACCCGGTGCCTTGTACCGTGCGCCAAAAGCGGGGTTCATCTGGGCGGAGTCGCTCTCCTGCGCCTGCCGATTTTCCAGGAGATAGAACTCGTCGGTTCCCGGGACCGGCAAATAAAGCAGCGTGTCGGAGCTGGCCACCGGTGGCAGCCCGATCTCGCGGCCGGATGACAGCGTGTCCACTGCCACCCATCCAAGCTCAAATAGAGACCAGGCCTCCAAGCGGGAGGGGCTGTTGGGACTGGCATAGTTACCGCTACCCATCAGTCCCCACTCTCCAATTCCCTGGGTCACCGCCGCGCTGTTGAGCTCGGTATCGTAAAGGTCGGGAAGGCCGAAGGCATGGCCCGTCTCGTGTGCCACTGTACCGATGGGCATGAGGGCTGAGGCATCGCACGCGGTATTGCCTCCGACCCCGCTCTGGATGATGTAGTCATCTACCTTGAGAAACTGCCCCGGGTGTCCCATCCATGGGGTGCGAGTGACATAGGGCGAGCCGCCATTCCAGGCTCGCACCACGAAGCGGTGGGCCCAGAGATTGGGAGAGCTCTCGCAGGCACCGTCCTTCTCGGGTTGTAGAAAAGTCAGAAAATCGACGTACCCGTCGTCGTCACCCGAGTTGGGGGTTCCGTCAGGGCCATCGTTGTCGAATCCACTCCAGACCGTGGCGCCCTCGGGGCCCTGCGACACGGTGTTAAGAGCGCCGAGCAGCAGCTCTCCGAAGCGGCTCACCGCCCTCGGGGGACAAGGCGCCAGAACCCCGATGCCATTGCACCCGTCCTCGTAGTACGTATCGGTCGAGTCGGCCGTCACCCAGTTGAGGACCCGCCCGGCGACGCTGATGTTCCCGTTGGAGACCTGTTCGTAAAAGGTTTTCAGGCTGTACGGGCGGCCAGCCGGTAGCGGGGTAAAGAACAGCTGTTCGTATTGAGACGCGGGGAACGGAGGGGGAACGTTACGGAATGCAATGGGAAGAACGGGTACGAACACACGGCCGGTGACTTTGTCGCCACTACCTGCCCTGGCGGAGTTGAGCGCCGAGAACGCGCGAGCGCGGAGCAAACGGTGCCGAGCGGCGCGGACCGCGTTAACGCGCTTGCGCCAACCGCCATCCCTGCGGAAATCCATCCCCTGAACCTCGAACTGACCTCGCCGCGCGCGCGGGTACTGGGCCTCGAGAATTGCGGGCGTGATCAGCCAGAGGACGGTTGCGACCGTCAACCAGTGGAACAGATTGGGCAACAATCTGCACCTATGTGAAAGGGGGGCAGGGAGCTACAAACGTAACAGGGTCCTCAACCCGGTCAACGGCGCAACCCTTGCTTCGCACCGGGGTGATCGACGTCTCTCTGACACAGGCGCTCCGGCTTGTGTCGCCCACCCGCCATCACTACTTTAAGCCGTTCAGCGACATAGCGATGTGTGGGAACTCGACCTCCTCTCCGTGCCGAGGCACCGTGGATACACAAGAGCTGCAGCAGGTCGCCCTCTTTGAGAAGTGCCGCCAATTCACGAAAGCGCGTGAAATGCAGGGGGCTGGTCTGTATCCGTACTTCAAGCCGATTTCCGAATCGGAGGACACCGTCGTCGTCATTGACGGTGTGAAGCGGATCATGCTCGGGTCGAACAATTACCTTGGGCTTACCCACCACCCGAAAGTTCTCGAGGCCGCCTCGCGGGCCTTGCACCGGTATGGCTCAGGCTGTACCGGCAGCCGGTTCCTGAACGGTACGCTGGACCTGCACGAGCAGCTGGAAGGAGCGCTGGCCGAGTTCCTCGGCAAGGAGGCCTGCCTGCTGTTCTCGACCGGGTACTCGGCAAATCTGGGCCTCATTGCCGGCCTGGTCGGCCGGGGAGACGTGGTCTATCTCGACAAGCTGGACCACGCCTCGATCGTGGATGGCGCCAAGCTCTCCTATGGCGAGACCGAACGCTTTAATCATGGCGATCTGGGCGGCCTTGAGCGCCGGCTGGAGCGGAACGGCACCAGCCGGGGCGCCATGATCGTGGTGGACGGGGTGTACTCGATGGAAGGGAACATCGCCGACGTTCCCGGGCTTGCCCGGATTGCGCGGAAGCACGGGGCGGCGCTGGCCCTCGACGATGCGCACTCGATCGGCGTGTTGGGGCCCAACGGCGACGGCACGGCGGCGCATTTCGGGTTGATCGAAGAGGTGGACATCATCGCCGGAACGTTCTCCAAGTCACTGGCATCGATTGGCGGTTTCGTGGTGGCGTCGGAGAGCGTCATCCACTACCTCCGTCATCACAGCCGGCCTCTCATCTTCACCGCTTCCCTGCCGCCCGCCAATACCGCGGGTGTGCTGGCCGCGCTGGCCGTGCTCCAGCAGGAGCCCGAACGCCGGGATCGACTCTGGGCCAACACCCGCCGGCTCCAGGAGGGATTCCGCAGTCTGGGGTTCGAGATCGGTCCCACTGATACTCCTATTGTTCCCGTGCTGGTCGGCCCGTTAGAAAAGACGTTTCTAATGTGGCGCCGGCTCTTCGATGCCGGCGTGTTCACCAATCCGGTGGCGCCCCCGGCCGTTCCTCCGTCCCAGTGCCGGCTCCGCACCAGTATGATGGCCACGCACACCTTCGAGCAGATTGACTTTGCACTGGAGAAGTTCGCGTCGATCGGTAGGCAACTGGGGGTCATTTGACCGAACGCCTGCGCGTTCGGTCGGCGCGCAACCGGCGGGATCTCCAAAGCTTCATCGACCTTCCTTACCGACTCCACGCGCGGGACCCTGTCTGGGTCCCGCCGTTGCGTCGGGACGTAGAGTTGCTCCTCTCTCGCACCCGCAATCCCTTCTTCGAGCACGCCGAGGCCGAGTACTTCATTGCCGAGGTGGACGGCCGTGTGGCAGGCCGCATTGCGGCTATCAGCAACCGGCTCCATAACGAGACTCACGGCGACCGCGTGGGCTTCTTCGGCTTCTTCGAGTCAACCGACGACCAGGAAGTGGCGAACGCGCTTCTGGACGCCGCTTCCGAGTGGTGCCGGAGCCGAAACCACGACGTGATGCGGGGCCCGGCGTCATTTTCCGTCAACGATGAATGCGGGCTTCTGGTGCAGGGATTCGAGACATCTCCCGCGCTGATGATGCCGCACAATCCGCGCTACTACGTCACCCTGCTGGAGCGGGCGGGATTGACCAAGGCAAAGGACCTCTGGGTCTACCGGGGCGGAAGCGAGGAGCACTATGTCCCCGTGCCTGAACGGCTCGCCCGTGGAACCGAGCTCATCCGCCAGCGCCATGGGATCACGCTTCGACCGTTGAACATGAAGGATTTTCACGGCGAGGTCGAGCGCATAAAGGTGCTCTACAACGCAGCGTGGGAGAGGAATTGGGGATTTGTCCCCATGACCGACCACGAGATCGACCATCTGGCCGAGCAGTTCAAGCCGGTGGTCATCCCCGAGATGGTGCCGATGGCGGAAAAGGATGGGAAGCTGGTCGGGTTCGGCATTGCGCTGCCGGATCTCAACGTCGTCTTCCGGAGACATCGCTCGGGCCGGCTCTTCCCCATGATTCTGGACCTGCTCTGGTCGCTCAAAATGAAGCGGATCCGCCGCGCCAGAATCCTCCTGCTCGGCGTGCTTCCAGAGTACCGCGGCAAAGGGATCGATGCGATGCTGTATCACTGGATCTGGACCAAGTCGGCCGAGCGCAGGATCTACTGGGCTGAAGCAGGATGGATTCTGGAAGACAATCCCGCCATGAACGCGGGATTGGAGAAGATGACCTTCCGCGTCTACAAGACCTACCGCCTGTACGATCGCGGGGTATGAGGGCGCTGGTGACCGGCGCTACCGGCTTCGTCGGGAGCCACCTGGCTCTGGCCCTCAGGCAGCGGGGAGATGCAGTGACCGCGCTGGCTCGTTCTCCGGCGAAGGCCCGGGTACTTGTTGGCGAAGGAATTCGCGTGGTGCCCGGAGACCTGCACGATATCGAGGCATTGGAGCGGGCGGCAGCAGGCCAGGATATCGTCTTTCATGTGGCCGGCCTGGTGGCAGCGAGGGACGAGGCTGGATTTCTCAGCGCCAACCGCGATGGTACCAGGAACGTCCTGACGGCGTCGGAACGCGCCGGGACTTCACGCTTCGTGCTGGTCTCTTCACTTGCAGCCGCGGGTCCTTCTCTCAGAGGAGTTCCGCTGACTGGTCAGGAGGCGCCACGGCCGGTGACGGCGTACGGCCGCAGTAAGCTGGCGGCGGAGCGGGCCGCCAGGGAGAGCGCACTCCAGTGGACGGTGGTTCGGCCTCCCATCGTCTACGGCCCCAGGGATCGGGAGATCCTGAAGATCTTTCGGCTGGCCCGGCTAGGAATCGCGCCCGTTTTCGGGGATGGCGCTCAGGAGCTTTCGGCGGTACACGCTCTGGATCTGGCCGGGGCGCTGATCGCGGCCGGCACCAGCTCCGCCACCATACGCGGCACCTACACTGCGTGCCATCCTGAAGTGTTCACCGCCGTTCAGTTAGGAGTCGCGGTAGCTGCCGCCATGGGCCGCTCGGTAACAACCATCCGGATTCCTCGGCCCATTGGACGGGCCCTCCTGTCGCTAACCGAGGCTGCCGCCAACCTGGCGCGACAAACCACAATCCTCACCCGGGACAAGGCGAACGAGTTCTTTCAGCCGGCATGGACCGGTGATCCTGGTCCGCTCACCCGCGATACCGGCTGGCGCGCCGCCTACAATCTGGATCGAGGGCTGGCGGATACCTTCCGCTGGTATCGGCAAGCTGGATGGCTTTGACCCTGCCGGCGTCCCCGGCAGTCAAGCCAGCATCCGAACCGCTCCTGCCGGTCGACTTCCTGCTGCTCGCCTATCTGATGGTGGTGTCGACGGTGGCGGCTCTACGTGCGCAGCACAGCCCGGGATGGGGATGGCTTCTGGTGGCGCACGCCCTCTTTGTGGTACTGCTGTTTCTAGTCACCCGGCCGGGATTAGGACCAGTGGGAAGGACATTGCGCGAGATTTATCCGCTGCTCCTCCTCCCCGGCCTCTACAGCGAGCTGGACATCCTGAACTTGGGAGCAGTTTCGGTCCACGATGCGGCGGTCCAGCGCTGGGAAGTGCTCCTGTTCGGAAGCCAGATAAGCCAGGAGTGGTGGCGATCGGCCCCCAGCCGGGCCTGGTCTACGGTGTTTCATGCGGCATACCTATCCTACTATCTGATCGTCTCGGTCCCCCCACTCTACTTTGCCTGGCGAGGCGACTTTCAGGCAGTGCGCCGCTTCGTCCTAGTCGTCGTCGCGACCTTTGTCTTCTGCTATCTGGTCTTCATCTTCTTTCCAGTCGCGGGGCCCTACTACGAGTTTTCCCGCCCGGATGCCTGGTTCACTGACAACCTTCCGGCCCGGCTGGCCTACGACGCGCTGGCCACCGGCAGCTCCTATGGTGCGGCCTTTCCTTCCTCACATGTCGCCGCCGCAGTAGCCGCGACCATAGCGGCCGGACGCAGCTCATGGCGGCTGGGACTGCTGCTCGTGATCCCCACCGTTCTGCTGACTCTGGGCGTGGTCTACTGCCAGATGCACTACGGGGTCGATGCGCTTGGGGGCCTGGTGATGGGAGTGCTGGCGACGTTCCTGGTAGGACAGCGTAGGAAGAACAGCGTGAGCGGGAAAAGCCAACAGCGTGAGCGGTGAGCGGGAGAAGAGAAAACGTGAGCGGGTGCAGCACGATAAAAACCCTCCGGAGTGATATTCCGGAGGGTTCCACCCGCTTACCGCTTACGTTTTTCCTGTTCCCGCTTACGCCTTACTTGACAGTAAGCTTGGCCTTCATACCGAGCGCAAGGTGCGGCGTGCAGTAGTACTTGTATTCGCCGGCAGGCGCGTTATTGAACTTGACCTCGATGACCTCGTCCGGTGCCACTACCAGCTTGCTGGACAGGGGAGCCATCGGATCTGGGACTGTAATGGCGGAAGCGGCTCCCGAAGGGATGCTGTCGCTCCAGAAGGCCACGTTGTGGGGGCCTCCGCTCTTGTTGTGATACCGTATCAAGTCATTGGGCTTGATGGTCAACTGGTCGGGCACGTACTTGTAGCTGCTGCCCTCCAGCACCATGTTCACGTCGTGAGTTGCCCCGGCGGCCGCGGGAGTGGTTGCCGTTGCCGCAGGCTGGCTGGATTGGCCGGGCGCCGCCTGCTGATCCGAGCTCTTGTTTTCTCCGCCGCAAGCCGCCAGGACGATGGACAGACCCGCCACCATGGAAGTCATCCGCATTTTCGCTGCTTTGCCTCCGAAACGAGTTACCGACTTTGTGAACCCTTTCACGAGTACGAGTATAAGCAGGGGACCTCTAAAAGGAAGAGGAACCCTGCCCGGGGAACGGCCCTCCGTTAGTTTATGCGGGTGACCGGCCCCGTTCCCACAGTCCCTCCCTGCCGTGCACTGGGTTCCCAGTGCCGCAGCATTCCTGTAACCCTCCGCATCGGACCCCTGGAAGAAGGTACGGCGTCGCTGGATCATGAGGCTACCTGGCTCATCGGCCACACGCAGCACATCAGCTTCTCCCAGATCTGGGAGGATGAGGGCGAGCTCTACGTGGACGCAACGCTCCACGTTCCCTGCAGATACTTGCAGCGGGAAGGCGCCTTTGCTCAATGCAGTGTGTACGGATACCGGGGGCCCGTCCCACGGGGGGCTTACCAGCCCGAGCAACGGCGGCGGCTGGGGCGCGATCGGTTTCTGGTGGTGGAGAATCGGCGTACCGTGGTCCGGTCACTTCCTCCGCCCGCGCGGAGCCTGCCGGTTCTGGTGGGCCAGAACCCCTGTGCCTTGGCACCGTGCCGGACGGCGGATAACACCCGAGGCGCGGCCTGCTGCCGGGACCTCCAGATCGAGATCATGTGCACCCGTCGCCAGCGCCGGCTGGAGGCACTGGTGCGTTCCCGCCGCTCGCCGTATCTCTGCAAGGTGAATCGGCCCGGCGACTATTCCATTGAGGCAGAGGTCATTTCCGCCTGCGGGTTCCTGGACGACGACGGAATCGGCTGCAGTCTTCATGGCCGGATGAGAACGGACGGGCGGCCGGCCAAGCCCGACCTTTGCAGCGACTGGCCTCCGAAGGACAAGGGCCTGCACCCAGGTTGCGTGTTTGCTCCCCGCCGCCGGCGTCGCGCGTAAAGGGCCATCTGTGCAAATTCGAAGGGGTGGGCCGTCCTCTTGGACGATTCCGCCGACTGTTGGGCGCGTGAGCCTGACCTTTGAGGAACGCGAGTGACGGACGACCTCGAACAGCTCTACCAGTCCACCTATACCGCCGTGGTGCGCTTCCTTTATCGGAAAGTGTGGGACGCGGAGCGCGCCGAAGACCTGGCTCAGGAGGTGTTTGTCAGGGCGCTGGCACACCGGCCGGAGAAGCCGCGAGCATGGGTCTTCGCGGTAGCGGCCAACCTGGCCCGAGACGAGGCTCGCGCCGCGGTGCGCCGGAAACGGCATCTGACCCTGCTCAAGGCAGATCCCGTAGCACAGCCAACCATAGAACCGGCTGCCGACACACTGGTCGAGCACGACGAGCGAGTCGCCTCCGTACAGGAGGCGCTGAATACGCTGACACCGCGAGACCGCGAGATCCTGCTGCTGTGGGATGCCGGCCTCAGCTATCCCGAGATTGCGTCGCAGACCGGCCTGGCGGTTGGGGCGGTTGGTACGACACTGGCGCGCGCAAGACGGCGGCTGGTGGAAGCTCACGACCGGCAGAACCCCAACAAAGGCACCCATGCGGCACATTCCTGAGGACGAGCTCCACGCTTATCTCGATCAAGGGTTGAGCCGCTCCCAGTGCGTGGAGATCGAAAGCCATCTCGCCGGCTGTGCCTCATGTCAGGGTATGCGCGACAACATCGCCGCGCTGCGAGACCGCACCACGGCCTTGCTGGCTCGGCTGGCACCGCCGCGGTCCTTCCCCACCCCATTCGATACTATCCGCCGCCGGGCCGCCATCGAGGTTTCCGCGCGCCGGCGGCGGGTCCACCGCGCCGCCTGGGCCGCCAGTGTCGTGGCCGCTGTGGCGTTTGGGTGGACAGCCAGCCAGATCGCCGATTCCTCCGGCGCATTTCGCACCGCCACAGGATCGCCGGCTGCCGCACCCCTGGCCGCGTCCCTGCCGGTCACGCCTGTCGCCGCGGTTTCCCCGGCGCCGACCCTCGCTCGGCCCGCCCGCGGAGAATCGAATGGGAGAAGGACAACCAGGCGGCCGCTGGTTAGAAAAGTTGCTGCCGCCGAGGCGCCTCGGGTCTCGGTTCCGCCGGTCATCGCCCCCGCCGAGCTGGAGCTCTCCACCATCGACATCCCGGCGGCCGGCGACTTCGAGCTCGACGGCATGTGGCGCACCATGTCCTGGGTAGGTGCTCAGGCAGAGACGGGCAACCAGCTGCCGCACATCGACGGGCTGCCGGTGGTCCAGGTACAGGTTCAGGCTGGCAAGCAGGGGAAGCAGCCACTCATGGTCGTGGCACAGCAGCTCGTGTCCGGCGAAGTGATCCGTACCATCGAGGGGCCCGCCTCCGACGTATCGCACCTCCTGGCACGGCGGACAATGAGCGATCCCGATCCGAAGGTGTCGAGCACCGACTCGACCCGTCCCGGTACTGTGGTCTATCAGGGCGTGGACGGTAGCATGGCAATGCAGCGGGGAGACCGGATGATCGCTATCACCGGCGCCCTCCCACCTGACAGCCTGCTGGCGATGATTCGGCGGCTGAACGCGGCGTTGCGGTCTAAGTGATTAAAGCCGTGAGCGGGGAAGAAAAAGCGTGAGCGGTGAGCGGGGTGCTCCCGAAACCAGAGACCCTCCGGTGACATAACCTGGAGGGTCTTCCCCTGGCGGCCAACTTCAAGTCTTTCCCGCTCACCGCTTAACGTTTTCTGCAGTTCCCGCTCACGCTTTTTTTCACCGAGGTCTGCTCCTTCTCTCCAGCAGCTCGGGCGCCACGTAGTCGCGGGCTCCCTCTTCATGATCAAATTCCAGGGAAGTGATGGCATGCCCCCGCTCGCGCTCGAGCGTAATCTCGGCCAGCCTCGGTGAAAGCATGGGGAAGGTGCGGGCAAACAGCGCGTACATGAGCAGGAAAAGCCCGGCGAAGAGGAGTGTGGGTCCTGCCTCGGGCACTGCGAACACCGGGCCCGGCAGGGGAGTTATCGAAGGCATCACGAGCAAATAGCGCTCCAGCCAGAGCGACACCAGGCTCACGGTGGCGAAGAATCCCAGCGTCACCCTGGTTTTCTTGGGTGCCACACCGAGGAGGCCGAAGAAGGGGATGACAAACATGCCGAGAAATACAGCCTTGCCAATCGGCAGCCAGTGGCCCCAGAGCCGCGCGAAAACGAATCCGGTTTCCTCGGGGAGATTGCCGTACCAGATGACCAGGAACTGGGCCCACATCAGATAGGTCCAGAAGACCGTGAAGCCAAAGCACAGTTTGCCCAGGTCGTGACGCTGTTTGGGTGAGACCAGATCGCTCACGCCCAGATGTCTGGACCCGTAGAGCATCATCAACGCCAGGAGCATGTGGGCGCCAAGAAACGATCCCATGAAGAAGAAGCCGCCGAGCAGATTGGAGAACCAGTGCGGCTGCAGGGCCATGATGCCGTCGAATGCCACCAGGGTGAACACATAGGCATACATGACCAGATATATCGGGGCCAGGCGCCGGACTTTGGCCTCGTGCTCGGCCGCCGTTATCCGGCCGAAGCCGTTGGACCACTTCTCGTAGAGCTGGCGGCGCCCACCTGATACGCCACCGCGGGCGGCATGCACGTCCGGGGTCAGGTCTGCCCGCACCAGCTTCCAGCCTATCACTGTCAGCGCCAGAAGCCCCACCCCGAGGCGGGCGAACATGAAGTTATGGGACAGCCAGACGGCCTTGGAATGGGGGAGGCTGTGTACCGCGTGCTCCATCGGTCCATACACCGCATCGTAACCGGCGGTGAAGATGAGTACCAACCCAATGAGGGAGACCGGCAGGAAGGCGACGGCCGCCTCGGCGAATCGAATGATCAGGCCGGACCATTTGGCGTTGACAACCTTTTGCACCGCCGCGAAGGCCACGCTGCCACCGGCCAGTCCGGTGAAGTAGATCCAGTTCACGTGGAAGAGCTGCCAGGCCCGAATTGCTGTGTCGGCCCCGGCGACCAACGACTGAACGAAAAGAATCAATCCCAGGACGGTGAAGCCGGCGCCGACGCCGAGAAACAGATCGTAGCGGCCGGCGACGGCGCGCTGCACCAGGCGCTCGTGCAGGGTTGGGCTCATCTCGGCACCGAGGAGGTGGAGCCCGTGGCACTGGGCCCGGGAGGTATCGGGGCGGCATCTCCCGGAGCAACCGGGAACTGCGACTGTAGCTTCCGCACGTGGCTCACAATAGCCCAGCGTTCGGCCGGAACCACCACTTTGTCGCCATAGCGGGGCATGACGCCCCGGCCGTACCGAATGACGCTGTAGATGTAACCGTCCCTGTACCCGCGGGCCCGCGGCGTCAGCAGCGAGGGTGCCCCCATCTGGCGCGACATCGTACCATCCGCATTGCCGGTAGGCCCGTGGCATACGGTACAAAAATTCTGGTAGAGCGTGTCTCCCGCCGCAGCTGCCGCGCGGGGAATCACCGGCATCGAGGGACCCGGCGGGCGGGTAGCGGTGAGCGGATTTGTCAGTGCATTGGCGGTCGTAGCCCTACCCGTGACCCACTCCGCCGACCAATCCGGCTCACCACCGCTAACCGGCACCGACCCCTCCGGCGTATATCGGGGGACATTCGGCGTCTCGTAGGGATGGATGTAGCGCGCATGGGTCATGTGATCGAACCAGGGGATCACGTGCCACAGCTCGTCGGGCGATGGGAGCCGGTAGTAGTAGAAGTCGCAGCCGCCGCAGAACAACGCGAGCAGAGCGAGTGCAGCTCTGCGGCGAAGCTCAGGCGGTTTCATGGCGGACCTCCGCTGCACCGGCCGAACGCAGAAGCTGCTCGATCGGGCCGAGCTGCTCGTGAGTTGTCGGCACGTACACCCCGATCATGTCATCGCTGAAGCGCGGGTCGTAGGGGGTACCCCGCTTTCCCATGAGTACCGAGAACAACGCCACCGCCGCTACGGTACTGAGCGCTCCCATCAGAATCGTCAGCTCGAACCCGATTACCACGTAGGGGGGGATCGAAGCGATCGTCTTCCCGCCCACCACCAGGGGCCAGTCATAGGACATCCATATGGTCATGGCGAAACCGGCGGTGCAGCCGGTGAGTCCGCCAATCAGGGTGAACAGTCGCACCGGGCTCACCCCGTGCTCCAGCGCCTCCTCGATCTCGTGGTTGGGCGCAGGGGTATAGACCACCAGGTTGCGATATCCCTTAGCCCGGAGTGCGCGAATGGCATCCACGGCAGCATCCACGTGGATGAACGAGGCCACCAGGCCCGGCGCGCGCCGGGCCGCACTTTTGCCTCTCTTCAGCAGCGCCATCAACCGTGACCTCCGCGTCTCCGCGGCATGGGGATCATCTCCTTGATCTCCTGGATGGCCACTATGGGAAAGGTCTTGGCAAAGAGGAGGAACCACATGCCGAACCAGCCGAAGGAGCCCGCGAGAATGCCCCAGTCGGCCCAGGTCGGATTGAGCTGATCCCAGGCCCAGGGGATGTAATCGTTGCTGAGCGAGGAGACGATGATCACGTACCGCTCGAACCACATCCCGATGTTGATGAAAATCGAGATCACGAACAGGGCAGTCAGGTTGGTGCGGATCTTCCGGAACCACAGGAGCTGAGACACGAATGCATTGCAGATGATCATGGTCCAGCCGGCCCACCACATCGGGCCGAACGCGCGGCGGTAGAACGTGGTTTGCTCGAAGGTGTTCCCGCTGTACCAGGCCACGAAGTACTCCATGGCATAGGCGTATAACAGGATGGACCCGGTAAGCAGAGTGAGCTTGGCGAGGTTGTCGAAGTGGTACGAGTGGATCATGTGCTCGATTCTGAGCGCCCGCCGCAGCGGAATGATCAGGGTGAGCACCATGCCGATACCCGAGTAGATGGCGCCGGCCACGAAGTACGGCGCGAAGATCGTCCCATGCCAACCGGGTACGATGCTGACCGCGAAGTCCCAGGACACCACCGAATGCACCGAGAGAACCAGCGGGGTGGCCAGCGCGGCCAGATAGAGATAGGCGCGCGAGTAATGCCGCCACTGGTTATCGGTTCCCGTCCACCCTACCGAGCTCCAGGAGTAGATCATCTTCCGCCAGCCAGTGACCTTGTCTCGCACCGCAGCCACGTCCGGTATCAACCCGAAAACCAGGAAGGTGGTGGATACCGTCAGATAGGTTGAGATGGCGAACACATCCCAGATCAACGGCGACTTGAAGTTGGGCCAGAGAAATCGCTGGTTGGGGTAAGGCAGGAGCCAGTAGAAGATCCACTGCCGGCCAATGTGGATGATGGGAAACAGGCCTGCGGTCATGACGGCAAATACGGTCATGGCTTCGGTGGAACGATAGACTGCCGTGCGCCAGGGGGAGCGAAACAGAAAAAGGATTGCCGAGATGAGCGTGCCGGCATGGCCGATACCCACCCAGAAAACGAAGGTGGTGATGTACACGCTCCAGAAGATCGGCGGGTTATACCCCGCGTGCCCCAGCCCATCCTTGATCAGGATCAGGAAAGTGAATATGCCGATCAGAAAGAGTGACACCGCCGCGGCGAGCAGGAGCAGGTAGCCCCGGCTGGGAGGCCCGAGCGTTGCCACGACGTCGCGAGTAACCTCGGCGTGGGTCTGGTTGATCACGTGCCCCTGGGGCGGGTCGTGCGGTTGGGCGATGACAGCCATCGATTAAGCCTCCGCCGGGAGCAGCACCTTGGCCAGGTAGGTGATCGCCGAGCGAGTGTTGAGATCCTCGAGGACTCGGTAGCCTCGCGGGTCCTGCTGCAGACGCGCCACCCGGCTGAGCGGATCCTTGACGTTCCCGAACACAATGGCGTCCGACGGACAGGCCTGGGCGCAGGCCGTCACTATATCGCCATCCCGCACGGGACGATTCTCCAGCCGGGCGTCATTCTGCGCGCCTCGTATGCGCTGAATGCAGAAAGTGCACTTCTCCATCACGCCGCGCGCCCGCACCGTTACGTCCGGATTGAGCTGGAGATGGAGCGGCTCGGGCCACGACTTCTCGTTGTACTTGTACCAGTTGAAGTAGCGCACCTTGTACGGGCAGTTGTTGGCACAGTATCGGGTCCCCACGCAGCGATTGTACACCTGACCATTCAAGCCATCGGCGGTGTGATACGCGGCGTACACCGGGCAGACCGGCTCACACGGAGCATTGGAGCAGTGCTGGCAGAGCATGGGAATGAACCGTGCCGTGGGCGGCTGCCGCGGCTCTCCCTCACCTTCCCAGTAACGCTCGATCCGGATCCAGGTCATCTCCCGGCCCCGGTGAATCTCGTCCTCTCCCACCGTCGGAATGTTGTTTTCGGCGTAACAGGCTGTCACACAGGCCTGGCAGCCGGTGCACTTCGCCAGATCGATCGCCATCCCCCAGCGGGGGTTGTCTCCCGCGTAGTCGCCGTACCTGGTCTGCTCCTCCTGCTCCCGGCTCCAGCCCTTGATGGCCTCCAACTCCTGCTCGGTGTTGATCTCGTGCCGGCCGTGCCCTTCGGCGAGGTACGCCTGCTGGATGGTCAGACCCTTTTGGGCGGCATCCAGCGAGACCCCTTCGGCGATCCCCCGCCCCAGCTGGCGTGGATTGCCCGCAATCGAAGCGAGCTGCTTGAAGCGGCCGGTCTTTTCCAGTGTCACACGGGTGGAGACATAGGGGAGGAACGTCCCTGACGGAGCGCCAATAAGATCGAGGGCGTTGGCCCCCCGGCCCCGCGCGTATGCGCCGTACTCGGTATGCCCGAAGCCCAGCGGCATGGCCACAACGTCGGGCCGGATGCCGTGGTACACGAAGACGGGCGCCTCGATGGCGCCGTGCGGAGTCGTCAGGCGGAGAATCTCGCCGTCGCGCACGTCGAGCTTGCGGGCGGTATCGGGGTGAAGCTCGACCCATGAGTGCCAGGTGATCTTGGTTACCGGGTCGCCGTTCTCCAGCAGCCAGGGCTTGTTGGCGCCCCGGCCATCGTAGAGCAGCGGGTGAGCATAGGTCGCGAAAACAAACTCGCCATCTCCCTCGAATGCCGGTTTGGTGTAGGTGACCTGTGTCGCGCCGGAGGCCAGCTGTACCCGGGGCGAGGCCGGCGCCTCGGAGAAGACGCCGCCCCGCTGGAGCGCCCCGTGCCAGAACGCGTTGAAGTCTCTCTCGCCCCGCTCGGCCGCCAGGGCCTGCCAGCGCGCCTGAAGGTGATCCCTGTAGGAGGGCGCGGCGAGCCGTGCGAGCGGGCCGCCCATCTTCTTTGCGGTCTGGAGCAGGAGATCGCCCGCAGCGAGAGTGTTGAAGACCGGCTCCATGACGGGCTGCATCAGGCTGTATACCCCGGTCCGCGGCCGCAGGTCGTCCCAGCGTTCCAGGGCATGATGTTCCGGGAGCAGCAGATCGCAGAGCGCGGCGGTTTCGTCCAGATACATGGAGGTGGAGACCTTGAATGCAGCCTTCTGGAATCTGGCGGCGAAGCCGCTGGACTTCGGCAGCGTATAGGCCGGGTTCGCGTCGTGGACCATGGCCACAGCCACCTGGCCGCCGTCCAGCGCTGCAAGGACCGGCTGCAGCGCTCCGTATCCCTCGCCGCTATCGAGATCTGACCCGAACAAAACCGTCTGGCCGAGATTCCCCGCCACGTAGTTCAGGATGTTGACTGCGGCGCACACCTCGGTGGCCCCGGCATGCTGGCTGCCGATATCGCCCGCGATGGCAAGGCTGGGGCGAGCCGCGCCGAAACTGCGGGCAAGCTGCTGGATTGTGGCGGCAGGAAGCCCGGTTTCCGACGCAGCCATCTCCGGTGTGAAGGCGGCAAGCGTTCCGCGAAGCGCGGAGCCCGCACCCGACTGCGTCAGGAGAATGTTCGCCATGGCCAGGGCCAGCGCCGCCTCGGATCCGGGCCGGATGGCGTGCCACTGATCGGCGTTCAGCCCGGTGAGATTCATGCGGGGGGCCAGATAGACGAACCGAGCCACGTCCCGCTCGGAAAATCCGTGAGCCCTGGCGAAGCCTCGTGCGTGCTCGATCGAGCCCCGCCCGGTATCCAGGAAGTCGGCGCCAAAGGAGACGATGTACTTCGCCCGGGCGAAGTCGTGCGCCGCGAGCTGGTCGATGCCGAACACCTGGCGGTTGGCCGCCCGAACCGGCTCGGACGCGAATGCCTCGTAGCGGACCATTTGCCCGCCCAGGCTGCGAACCCAGTCGCCGAGCAGATCGGTGAAGGTTCCCCGGCCGGCGCCGGAAATGACCGCGACCCGGTTCCCGGCCGCTCCCAGTTTCTCGGCCAGCCGCGCAATGGCGTCGTCCCAGGTGATACTCTGGAACTCCCCGTTGGCCGCCCGCGCCATGGGGCCCTTCAGCCGCCCTGGGTTATAGAGCCCCTGCAGTCCAGCCTGCCCCCGGGAGCAGAGCTTACCCTGGTTGACCGGGTGCTCCGGATTGCCCTCGAGCTTCACCGCTCGGCCCTCGCGGGTGCGCACGTGCAGGCCGCAGCCGGTGGAGCACTCGGTACAGGTGCTGGCGTACCAAGTGGCAATTCCGGGAATCTGATCTTCCGCCTGAACCAGGTAAGGGATCAGCTTCTCCACCCGGTCGGTGGAGCAGCCCGACAACGCGAGCGCCCCGCCACCCGATGCACCGAGGACGGTGAGGAACCGACGGCGATCTATGGTGGGCTTGGATTCCTCGGTCATGCAGACTCCGCTTGGCCGGTCAGGAGTCGGG
>JACCRS010000053.1 GCA_013813435.1 Gemmatimonadales bacterium | reverse complement strand
CCGGCCGCCGCGACCAGGTACCCTGCGGCAAGACTGGGCCGCCGTCCCCGACGATCGACGATGGCCGTGGCCGGCACCGCAAACAGCGCCGTCCCGACCACCGCTGCGCTCTGGGCCAGACCCGACGCCCCCACGCCCGCAATGTCGGCCGCCAGCAGCGCGCCCACCGACGCGCCCACCGCCACACCGATGCCACTGATAATCTGGGTGACGAAGAGGAGACGCAGAGTACGGCGCTGAACGGCGGCCAGTTCCATGGGAACTAACATAGAAAGAGCGGACCCGCTGTGCAGGTCCGCTCCCTTGCCGATCACTGCGATTCAGTTCCCTATGACGCCGGCTGCATCTGCGAGAAGTACGACTCCGCCGCTTTGTTCAGCTCCTCCGGCGTCAGGTCCCGAAGATGCTGGGCCAGCCACCACTGGTGGCCGAACGGATCCTCGAAGCACCCGGCGCGATCGCCCCAGAACTGATCCTCCAGCGGCATGACCTCCCTGGCCCCGGCATCCATCGCCCGCTGCCAGGCCGTATCCACGTCCTCCTGGTACACGAAGAAGCTGACCGGCGTGCCGCCGATCGACTTGGGGCCCTTGCCGCCCTGCTCCGGCATCTCGTCACCCAGCATGATCCTCGAGTCGCCGATCCCGATCTCGGCATGCATGATCTTCCCATCCGGGGTGGGAAACCGCATCACCTCTTCGGCGCCCAGGGCCTTCTTGTAGAAGTCGATCGCCTGCGTGTTCTTGGCCATGATAACCTCCGCGCTGAATTGAATGCCTGAGGCAAATATGGGAATCCAGCGCGGACGGGCAACAGAAAATGTCTCGATTGGGAACACAGAGTGTCACAATTCACAGTCGGGAGTCGAGAGTCGCGAGGCGCGAGGCGCGAGTCCCCAGTCGCAAGTCACGAGTCACAAGGGGAAGAAGCGGCTGGTGCTGGCGACTGGCGTCTCGTAACTAGCGACTCAAAACTCCCGACTCGCGACTGCTTATCTGCTTGGCGAACTCCTCGGCGGGAACGATCTTGAACCGGAACTTCTGCTCCACCAGCTGTCGCACCGTCTTCCCGGCGCGTCTGGCGGGCCGGAAGCGCGTCTGGCCCAGCGCTGCCCGCACCGATGCGGTAAAGCGGGGATCGTCGCTGTACACCACTCGGACCGTGGTGGTGTCCACCTGCCCCGCCGTGTCCACCACGTAGGTGGCCTGCACCAAACCCTCGGCTCCAATGGCCATGAGATCGCTAGGATAAATCGGCGCCGCACTCGACCCGTAGCGCTCCACTATCTCGTCCACCTCCAGGACGCTGAAGGCGGTGTCCGGAATGAACGGTGACGGAGGGCCAACCGGTACCTGGCCCCGGGCCCCGCTCCGCTCGCGCCGTCCCCGGGCGCCGTGCGCCGGCTTCAGGCTGAGCCAGCCTCCATCCGGCTCGAGGAGATACTTTCCGTCCTCGAGGTCGCCGCCGAGCTTGCCCCACTGGCGGATCTCGAACTGACGTGTGCGCACGTCCACCCGGTCGGGCGGGAGCAGGAAGAAGACCCGGGCCTCGCGCTCGTCGGCCGGTATCTGCCGGCCGTCCGCGGTCAGGCTCACGGCAAACAACACCACCGCCGCGTGTGCCAGAAAGCTCAGTAAGGCACACTCCGCGCTTTGAAAAAAATTCCTGCCGGACTCAAGGAGGGTAGGACGCATAGCTAAGGACCGCCTGAACGAGCCGCGCTGTGGACCTACATATATGACGAATGTCCCGCCATGGGCAAGACAGGCGGTCAGGCGGTCAGGCGGGGAAGCGGGGAAGCGGGGAATACAAGAGAAATGCTGCCGTAGTAATTACCTACCGCCCGTCCACCCGCCATCCGTCCGCCCGCAGGGTGACAAACTCGAAAGCATATCTTCCAGCTGTGGCCTGGACTACCGAGTCTGGTAAGATTGTATAGGGGCTGAAAACACGTAAGCAGCATCGATCTGGCCGAAGCGCCGTTGGAGGGATACTGTAGTGCGTCGCACCCAGGGAGCGTAGGATGGGGAAAGGCGGAGCCGGTGCCGCGGTGGCATCGCTGGTTGCGGTTACCTTGCTGGCCACCGCCCCGGCACGAGGGCAGGCGGCTCCTGCGCCCGGGCGCGACACATTCTGGATCGGTGGGGGTCTCGGAGTGGGCTCCGAAGACGCCGCCGGCAGCCTGAACGGCTCCTACCAGTTCGGCGCCAGCCTGGTCTCCCTCCGCGCAACCATCACCGCGGGCATATTGGGAGACGATGGATTCGGTGACTACGCGCTCCTCTACGGCCGGGCCACCCGCCCAGCTACAAAGCAATACCACCTCAGCGCGGCCGCTGGGGTGGGGCTGGTGCACGGGTGCCGCGGAGGCGGGCTCAGCAGCTGCCGGGATGTGCCGAGCGTCATCGGATTCCCGATCGAGCTCCAGGCATTCTGGCGCCCCGCCAGCCTGATCGCCCTCGGCATCTACGGGTTCGCCAACCTCAACCAGGAACAGTCCTTTGCCGGGGTGACCCTGGGGCTTCAGTTGGGCCGCCTGCACTAGCCTATTCCTTTATACCGCCTCACATCCGATGACCGAACTCAAGCTGGACCTGCTTCAGACGCTGAGCCTGGCCGCCCTGGTGTACTTCGGGGGCATTCAGCTGCGGAAGCGAATCGCCTGGCTTGACCGGCTCAACATCCCGGCGGCGGTGGTGGGGGGACTGCTCTTCACCCTGCTGGTCATGATACTCAGGGAGCAGGGCGTCAGTGTCCAGCTCGACACGGCGCTGCAGTCCACCCTCAGCGTGGCATTTTTCACCTCCATCGGGATGGGCGCCAGCCTGGCCCTGCTCCGGATCGGCGGGATCCAGGTATTCATCTTCCTGTTGCTGGCGACGCTCTTCTGCCTGGTACAGAACTTCGTGGGTATCGCCATCGCCCTGGGCTTCGCGGAGAGCCCGTTGCTCGGCGTCATGGCCGGGTCGGTGACCCTGGTGGGAGGGCCCGCGACCGGACTGGCGTTCGCGCCGGTGTTCGAGGAAGCGGGGCTGAGAGGTGCCGGCCCCCTCGCCCTGACGGCCGCCACCGGCGGAATCATCTGCGGCGGACTGGTGGGTGGGCCGGTGGGTACCTCTCTCATCCGCCGGTTCGGCCTCAGGACGTCAAGCACCAGCGGCGCCGTTGCCCAGCAGATCGAAGCCGAGCAGGACGCGCCACCGGAGACGATCGTGGTTGAGGTCGATCGTGAGGACTCGCCTTTCATCCGCAACCTGGCGATTCTGGGCCTGGCAATGGCAGTCGGAAGCGTCGTCAGCTTATACATCCAGTCTCTGGGCGTCACCCTGCCGGCCTACATCGGCGCGATGCTGGTTGCCTCGGTGCTCAGGAACGTGGACGACGTGACCGGCTGGCTCCGGATCGATCAGCGCACCATGGAGTTTGCCGGGAACCTGGCACTCAACATCTTCCTGGTCGTTGCGCTGATGAACCTCAAGCTTTGGGAATTGGCGGGACTGGCACTTCCCCTTCTCGTGATCCTGGTGGCGCAGGTGACTGTGGTGGTGCTGTTCGCCCTGACCGTATCGTTCCGGGTGATGGGCCGGGATTACGAGTCGGCCGTGATGGCGAGCGGGTTCGTCGGGTTCGTGCTGGGCACCACAGCCAATGCGGTGGCCAATATGCGGGCCCTGGTGGCGCGGTTCGGGGCGGCTCCGCGGGCATTCCTGGTGGTGCCGCTGGTGGGCGCCTTCTTCATCGACTTTGCCAACGTGATAATCATTACGTTCTTCGTCAACTGGCTGAAATAATCGTTACGCTTCCCTAATCTCAGGCGTGTGCTATGACGAAAGCCGACTTCGAGGTGCTCAAGAAGGCTGTCGAAGACCTCCATGACTGTGAAGCATCCTTTTTGTCCACCGAGCACGTGCGGGAGAGCTTTGATGGAAAGCCGGTGTGGGATGGCGGGGTAAGCCTGTTTGCCCTCACCGGCCACCCGGCCGCCACGATCTGCTATGCCTGGTCGGCCGAGGCACCCGGATCTTCCCATGTGACCTTCTATGCCGTGCTTCATCTGGCGCCGGTCGAGTCTTCCCGGGATGCGGTGCGGGCATCCCTGGCGTTGAGATCTCGCGCGGCTAACAGCGCGGCTATGACGGGGTGATGCGCGACCTTTCGCCGCAGCCGGTGGATACCTTAATTGGGCGCTGAAGCGATAACTGAACGAATCATCTCAACGACGAGACAGGCCAGTATGAGCAAAGCCAACGAACCCAACCGCGACAACGCCCCACTCGGCAAGAAGCTCGAGGACCTCTACGACCTCATCGAGGGCATCGAGATCGCCATGTTCACCACCCGTCGCCCCGACGGTCACCTGGTGTCCCGGCCAATGGCGACTCAGACTCAGGCGGAGGGCGCCGATCTCTGGTTCGTGACCGATATCGAGTCGAACAAGCTGGACGAGCTGGCTCTCAGCCCCGAGGTGAACCTGTCGTATTACCGGGATCGCACCCGGGAGTGGGTCTCGGTGAGCGGTACCGCCACAATTTCCCAGGACCGCCGCGCCATCCACGAGTTGTACCAACCCGACTGGAAGGCGTGGTTCGGCGACGAGGGCGGTGAGCGCGACGGCGGACCCGACGACCCCAGGTTGGCGCTGATCTCGGTGGAGGTCCACTCGGTGAGCTATCTGAAGGTGGACAAGCCCAAGCCGCTGGTGCTGTTCGAGGTGGCCAAGGCCATGGTGACCGGTACGCCGCCGAACATCGGGAAAGAGCGAGAGGTGAGCGGCGGGCAGGTAAAGGCGCACGTACGAGAGGGGAAATAGATCGGGCGGCACACGTGGTAAGGGGGCAGGCGGGGCCGGATTGCTTCGGGGGCTGCGCCCCCCTCGCAATGACTGAGTCAGTCATCGCGAGCGGCCATAGGCCGCGTGGCGATCCAGCGGCCCTTCAAAGCTCCTCGTATAAATCCCGCCAGCCAGGATTCATTTGCTCGATTAGCTCGAGCTTCTTGCGGCGGGATCCTGCTTTGATCTGTTTCTCACGTGCGATGGCATTGTATGGGTCTCGAAAGACCTCGTACATGACCAGGTGAGAGCAATGGTACCTTGCCGTAAAAGTGACAGCCCCTTCCAGTAAGGTGCTGCCAGATCCTGCGTACCAAGTCTCGCGTCACCCCGGTGTAAAGGACGGTCTTGCGGGCGTTCGCCACGATATAGACGTAGTACTGCGGATCCATGGGCACAGGCTACGAGCCTTTGGCGGCTAAGCCAATCCGCTGAGCTGCCGTATGGAGCCGAATCATGCAGGCTGCCGGATTGCTTCGGGGGCTGCGCCCCCTCGCAATGACCCCGTGGCAGGCCGCGGGATTGCTTCGGCCTTCGCCCTCGCAATGACTCACGATTTGACATCGGCGCGTTCCGCCACCACCTTGGAAATCCAACCATTTCAGGAGGTGGAGGCCATGAAGGTCTATGGCTCCAGCGCCATAAGAAACGTGGCGTTCGTGGGGCACGGCGCCAGCGGTAAGACCTCCCTGGTCGACGCGCTCGCCTTCGTTTCCGGCGCCAGCCGGCGCCACGGCTCGATAAAAGACGGCACCACCCTCACCGATTATTCCCCCGACGAAATCCAGCGCAAGCACACCATCAACCTCGGCCTGGGCCACGCCGAGTGGCTCGACACCAAGCTCAACCTCATCGACACCCCGGGTTATCTCGACTACTTCGGCGAGGTCATTAGCGGCCTGCACGCCGCCGATGCCGCCGTTGTGGTTCTCAGCGGCACGGGAGGGGTCGAGGTGGGCACCGAAAAGGTCTGGGAAGTCTGCGACCGGCTGCATCTGCCCCGGGTCCTGTTCGTCTCGCTGATGGACAAGGAGCACGCCGACTTCCAGCGGGTCTTCGACGACGTGAAGGCCCATCTGACGCCTAAGGTAGTGCCGGTGGAAATCCCGGTGGGCGATGGCCACGACTTTCACGGAATCATCAACCTGTTCTCCGGCCACTGCCACTTCTATAAGAAGGGGACCAAGACCGGCGAATACGACATTGTCGCAATCCCGCCGGAGTACGGGGCGCTGTTCAAGCAGTATTCCGAGCAGCTCACCGAGGCGGTTGCCTCCACCGATGACGAGCTGATCGAGCGCTACCTCGGCGGCGAGGAGATCCCCCGTGAGAATTTCATCAAGGCGGTGAAGAAGGCGGTAATCGCCGGAGAGATCGTGCCGCTGTTCTGCGGCAGCGGCGAGCTGACCTACGGGACCCGCACCCTGCTCAAGAAGATGGTGGAATTGTTTCCCTCGCCCGCGGAGGCAACGTCTCCGGCCGAGAAGGGCACCCACGGGGGGGTGCCCCTACTCGGCCGGGTTTTCAAGACTCTTTCGGAGTCCCACGTGGGTGACGTCACCCTCTTCCGCCTCTATGCCGGCGAGCTCCGAAACGGCAGCGAAGTTTTCAACGCCGAGCACGAGACGGTGGAGAAGCTGAACCACGTGTCGGTTCAGCAGGGCAAGGAACGGCTCGAGGTAGAGCGCCTTTCCGCCGGCGACATCGGCTCGGTGGCCAAGCTCAAGGACACCCACACGGGCGACACCTTCTGCTGGCGCGAGGCCCCGGTGCGGCTGCCGCCGATTCCATTCCCTGATCCCGTTGCCACCTCCGCCGTGGTAGTGAAGCAGCGGGGCGAGGAGGACAAGCTCGCGGCCGGGCTTCACAAGCTGCACGAGGAAGACCCCACCTTCCACTTTGAATACAGCTCGGAGCTGGG
>JACCRS010000050.1 GCA_013813435.1 Gemmatimonadales bacterium | reverse complement strand
GTCCTCCCAGCTTCCCTTCCGTACCCACCTCGCGGGCTACCCGGGTGACCTCGGAGGCGAAGGAGTTGAGCTGGTCCACCATCGTATTGATGGTGTTCTTGAGCTCCAGGATCTCGCCCTTGACAGTGACGGTGATCTTCTTGTTAAGCTCGCCCCTCGCGACCGCCGTGGTGACCTCGGCGATGTTTCTCACCTGAGAGGTGAGGTTCCCGGCCATCGAGTTCACATTGTCGGTCAGGTCCTTCCAGGTACCGCCCACGCCTTTCACTTGCGCCTGCCCGCCGAGTTTGCCTTCGGTGCCGACCTCGCGGGCCACGCGGGTGACCTCGGAGGCGAAGGAGTTGAGCTGGTCCACCATCGTGTTGATGGTGTTCTTGAGCTCCAGGATCTCGCCCTTGACGTCCACCGTGATCTTCTTGTTTAGCTCACCGCGAGCTACCGCGGTCGTTACCTCCGCGATGTTGCGGACCTGAGCCGTCAGGTTGCCAGCCATCGAGTTCACATTGTCAGTCAGGTCCTTCCAGGTGCCGCCCACGCCCTTCACTTGCGCCTGCCCGCCGAGCTTCCCCTCGGTCCCGACTTCGCGCGCCACCCGTGTCACCTCAGAGGCGAAGGAGCTGAGCTGGTCCACCATGGTGTTGATGGTGTTCTTGAGCTCCAGGATCTCGCCCTGCACGTCCACCGTGATCTTCTTTGACAGGTCGCCGTTGGCCACGGCAGTGGTGACGTTTGCGATGTTGCGGACCTGTCCTGTGAGGTTCCCGGCCATGGAGTTCACATTATCGGTGAGATCCTTCCAGGTACCGCCGACGCCTTTCACCTGGGCCTGGCCGCCGAGCTTGCCCTCGGTGCCGACCTCGCGGGCCACGCGGGTTACTTCCGAGGCAAACGAGCTGAGCTGATCCACCATGGTGTTGATGGTGTTCTTGAGCTCCAGAATTTCGCCCTGCACGTCCACTGTGATTTTCTTGGAGAGATCCCCATTGGCTACGGCGGTGGTAACGTCAGCGATGTTGCGGACCTGCGCCGTAAGGTTGCTGGCCATCCAGTTCACGTTGTCGGTGAGATCCTTCCAGGTACCGCCCACCCCGGTCACCCGCGCCTGGCCGCCCAGCTTGCCTTCGGTGCCGACCTCACGGGCCACACGGGTCACTTCCGAAGCGAAGGAACTGAGCTGGTCCACCATGGTGTTGATGGTGTCCTTGAGCTCCAGAATCTCGCCCTGTACGTCTACCGTGATCTTCTTATTCAGCTCGCCTCGGGCTACGGCTGTCGTCACCTCGGCGATGTTGCGGACCTGAGCCGTCAGGTTGCCGGCCATCGAGTTCACGTTGTCGGTCAGGTCCTTCCAGGTGCCGCCCACACCCTTCACCTGCGCCTGGCCGCCCAGCTTCCCTTCGGTACCCACCTCGCGCGCCACGCGGGTGACTTCGGACGCAAACGAGTTGAGCTGGTCGACCATGGTGTTGATGGTGTTCTTGAGTTCCAGGATCTCGCCCTTCACGTCTACCGTGATCTTCTTGGAGAGGTCGCCGTTCGCCACGGCGGTAGTGACGTCGGCGATGTTGCGGACCTGGCCGGTGAGGTTGCCCGCCATACTGTTGACGCTGTCGGTGAGGTCTTTCCAGGTACCACCGACACCCTTCACCTGCGCCTGGCCCCCCAGCTTGCCTTCGGTGCCCACTTCGCGGGCTACACGGGTCACTTCCGAGGCGAAGGAGTTGAGCTGGTCCACCATGGTGTTGATGGTGTTCTTGAGCTCCAGGATCTCGCCCTTCACGTCCACCGTGATCTTCTTGGACAGGTCGCCGTTGGCCACCGCGGTGGTCACCTGGGCGATATTGCGGACCTGCGCCGTGAGATTGCCGGCCATCGAGTTCACGTTGTCGGTCAGGTCCTTCCAGGTCCCGCCTACACCCTTCACCCGGGCCTGCCCGCCCAGCTTGCCTTCGGTACCGACCTCACGGGCCACGCGGGTGACCTCCGAGGCAAACGAGCTGAGCTGGTCCACCATGGCGTTTACGGTCTTGCCGATGCGGAGGAACTCGCCCATCAGGGGGCGCCCATCGATGTCGAGCGACATCGACTGGGAGAGATCGCCCTTGGCTACAGCTCCGATGACGCGGGCTACCTCGCTGGTGGGCTGGACCAGGTCGGCGATGAGCGTATTCACCGAGTTGACCGACGCGCCCCACGAGCCGGCTGCGCCATGAAGGTGAGCCCGCTGGGTGATCTTGCCCTCTTTTCCCACGGCCTGACTGACCCGTTCCAGCTCCCGCGTGGTCTCCCGGTTGAGGTCGATGATGTCGTTGAGGGCATCGGATATCTTGCCCGCAACACCCACCTGAGAGAGGGGCATCTTGACCGAGAAGTCGCCCTTCCGAACCGCCATCAGCACCGCCAGAAGCTGATCGGTGTCGAGGGTATCTGAAGCAGCAACCATTCTGGTATTGGTGGGACGCTTCAACTTGAGACCATTGCTGGTCGACCGTTCAGTCGGCATGAATACTCCCGAGGGGGCGAGCTGGTTTGTGGCAAGCGGAGATCCGCAAGATGGAACTATATAGAAATGAACGACTGTGAGGCAGATCACAAGTGTCAAGAAATTGGATAGCCGCCAGGCGCTTGACTTACGCTTTACATCGGCGACACTTCATCAATTGCTCACTGAACCATAGGCTGTTGTCCGGACGGTCGGTACCCGGCCTGCTCGTCACCTGGATCTGCGTCATGCCTGAAGATGCCCTCCGCATCCTTATTCTCGAAGATGTGCCAATGGATGCGGAGCTTATGGAATACGAGCTGGAGCGGGCTCGGATCCCGTTTGCCTCCCGCCGGGTGGACAGCCGTGACGAGTTCCTGCGTGAGCTGGAGGAGTTCGGTCCCGACCTGATCCTGTCCGACTACACCCTACCGCGCTTTGATGGCATGACTGCGCTCTCGCTGGCCCGGGAACGCGCTCCCAGCATCCCCTTCCTGATTGTTACCGGCTCGGTCAATGAAGAGACCGCTGTGGGCTGCATGAAGGCTGGAGCCACCGACTACCTCCTGAAGAGCAACCTGGCGCGGATTGGTCCTGCCATTCAGGCCGCACTCGAGCGAGCCCGAGCGCAGGCTCAAAAGACCCAGGCCGAGGCCGCGCTCGCCGCCAGTGAACGCCGCTTCCGGTCGCTGGTGCAGAACTCATCCGACCTGGTGACGATTCTGGCCCCTGACGGCACCATCCTCTACGCCAGCGACTCGGCCCAGCGTATCGTGGGTTATTCGCCCGGTGAACTGGTGGGCACCAGTTTGCTGTCCTACCTGGGCGGCGATGACGCACGGACGGTGCAGCGGTTGCTTCAAACCGGCAACGGGAAGTCGGACAGTGCCGGCCCGGTTGAGTTCAGCTTGCGGCGGAGCGATGGAACACCGGTCTGGCTGGAGGCCGTCGGAACCAACCTGCTGAATGACGCGACCATCCGGGGGATCGTGCTGAACGCCAGGGACGTGAGTGAGCGCAAGCGAGCCGACCGAGCGCTCCGCGAAAGCGAGGAGCGCTACCGCGATCTGTTCGACCACGCGAGTGATCTGGTATGCATGGCGGCTCCCGACGGATCCCTCCTGTATGTGAATCAGGCCTGGAAACACGGCACCGGCTATGGTGAAGACGAGATCGGCCGGATGCAGCTGCTCGATCTGATCCACCCCGACAGCCGCGCGTTTTACACCGAAGTCCTCCAGCGCGTTCTCACCGGTGACAGGCTGGACCATGTGGAGCTCATCTTTATGCCCAAAGCCGGCAGTCCCATTACGGTGGAGGGGAACCTCAGCTGCACTTTCAAGGATGGCCAGCCCGCAGTGGTGCGCGGTATTTACCGCGACGTCACTGAGAGGAAGCGGGTGGAGGAGCACCTGCGCCGGGCGGAACGCATGCAGGCTGCCGGAAAGCTGGCGGGGGGCGTGGCGCACGAAGTCAACAATATGATGACCGGCGTCATCGGATTCAGCGAGTTCCTGCTTCGGAGCCTCGAGGAGGGAGATGCGCGCCGATCCGACGTCGAGGAAATCATCAAAGCCGGTACCCGCGCCGCGGATGTCACCCGGCAGCTGCTGGCATTCACCCGGCAGCAGTTTCTGCAGCCTCAGGTGCTCGACGTCAATACTGTGGTGGGCGACATGGAAAAAATGTTGCGCCGGTCGCTCGGCGAAGGGCACGTGCTCGATCTTCAGCTCTCATCCGAGGCCGGGAAGCTTCGAGCCGACCGGGGCCAGCTCGAGCAGGTGCTCATCAACCTGGTAATCAATGCCCGCGATTCCCTGACCGGCCACGGACGTGTCACGGTCGAAACCGGCATGATGGTCTGGGACGAGATCTATGCCCAGCGGCACGGCGGGGTAGACCTTCCGCTCGGCCGCTATGTGATGCTGGCCGTCAGCGACACCGGCTGCGGTATGGATGCCGATGTTCAGGCCCGTATCTTCGAGCCGTTTTTCACCACCAAGCCGGTCGGCCAGGGAACCGGCCTGGGGTTGTCGACGGTGTACGGTATCGTGAAGCAAAGCGGCGGCTACGTCTGGGTCTACAGCGAGCTTGGCCAGGGAAGCGTGTTCAAGATTTACCTCCCTGTGGCCGAGCCGACCCTGCCGGGTGAGCTCAAGCCCGAACCCCCGAGGATGCCCGTAGGCGGATCGGAGACGATCCTGATCATCGAAGACGAAGATATGGTTCGGAACCTCGCCTGCAGAGGACTCAAGGATCAGGGCTATTCTGTCCTCGAGGCCTGCAACGGAATCCAGGCGCTGCAGTATATCAGGGAGCATCCCGGGGCCATCGATCTGGTCATATCGGACGTTGTGATGCCCGAAATGGGCGGGCGAGAACTGGGTCAACTATTGGCGCAGCAGGAGCCCGGACTGCCGGTCCTCTACATGTCGGGGTACACCGGCGACGACGTGATGCACCGGGGCTTGTTGGACCCGGGAGCACCTTTCCAACAGAAGCCGTTTACTCCGGTTGGACTCGCCACCAAGGTCCGCTGGATGCTCGACCGGCATCCCCGCCGCCCGCCGGCGCCGCAGTAGTTCTCCGTTGGCGAGACTACGCCCGCTGCGTCTTCGCCTCCGCCGGGGCAGAGCGAAACTCCAGATGGTCTGCCCTGAGCGTCGTGAAGCCCTTGGGTGTGGCCAGCCGGGCCAGCCGCTCGCCAGCCATGTTGACCATCCGTTGCGTCACACCCGGGAAGACCGGCACTACCTGGTACCACGTAGTGGGGTCGAGGTCCAGGTAGCGGCGTTTGTGCTCCGATCGCAGACGTGCCTGCACACCGGGCATCTCCTCTCCTCGCCGTTGAAATCGGCTCGCAGATGGGTCAGGCGATATCTCAGGGTTGGGTAAAGTCTAAGGCGGAGGACGAAGCGGCGGTAGGTGAAGCCGTACCGCCGTGCCGCCTTAATACGACGGCGGATCGCTCGCGGGGAACGATTCGATGGAGCCCTGGTCCACTCTTGCCGAGCTCGAAGGGGCCGGTGATTCGGGCGCGGGTGGGACGCCTTTCAGCGCCCGCGGCTTCTGTCGTCCGGAGAGTAGTTGCCGTAGGACGTACGGAAGGATTCCGCCGTTGAGGTAGTACAGCACTTCCTGAGGAGTATCGATCCGGATCGTCACGCTGAAATCCCGGGTTGTCCCATCCGGCCGGCGCCCATGAACCTTGAGTGTGCGGCCGGTTGCAAAGCTCGTGGCGATGGCAGCCGTAAGACCTTCCAGGTCGAACAGCTCGTGGCCGGTGAGACCGAGCGCGTCGACCGATTCGCCGGGGGCAAACTGGAGAGGTAGAATCCCCATTCCCACCAGGTTTGACCGGTGGATCCGCTCGTAACTCTCCGCAATTACCACTCGAATGCCCTGGAGCGCCGGGCCCTTGGCGGCCCAGTCCCGGCTGGAGCCGGAGCCGTACTCCTTGCCCGCCAGCACCAGGAGCGGGATGCTGTCCTTCTGATAGCGCATGGCTGCGTCGTAAATAGACATTACCTCGCCGGTCGGCAGATAGGTGGTGACTCCTCCCTCGGTGTTCGGCGCCAGCCGATTCCGGATCCTGGTGTTGGCGAAGGTGCCGCGTACCAGCACCTCGTGGTTGCCCCGGCGCGATCCGTAGGAGTTGAAGTCTGCCAGTGCAACTCCCTGTTCGATCAGGTACCGGCCTGCGGGCGAATCCTTCTTGATGCTACCAGCCGGTGAGATGTGGTCCGTGGTGACGCTGTCGCCCAGGACCGCGATGACCCGCGCCCCCCGGATCTCGGAGACACTTTTAGGGCTCTCCTTCGACATTCCCTCAAAGTAGGGCGGACGTCGCACGTACGTGGACTTGGGCGACCATTCGAAGCGATCTCCCCCCGGCACTTCCAATGAGGTCCACCGCTCATCGCCCTGGAAAACTGCGCCATAGCTGCGGCGGTACATGTCTGACCTGATGGCAGTGGCTAGCGTTTCCGCCACCTCGCCCGAGCTGGGCCAGATATCCCGCAGGTACACCGGCACGCCGTCGCGGTCCTGTCCCAGTGGTTCATGGTGGAGATCTATGTCGATCCGTCCAGCCAGGGCAAACGCCACTACCAGCGGTGGTGACATGAGATAGTTCGCCCGGACGTCCGAGTTGATACGTCCCTCGAAGTTGCGGTTGCCCGAAAGAACCGAACAGGCCACCAGCTGGCGCCGCAGAATGGCATCCGAAATCTCCATTGGGAGCGGGCCGGAGTTGCCGATGCAGGTGGTGCAGCCGTAGCCCACGATGTTGAAACCGAGCTGATCCAGGAAAGGAGTGAGGCCGGCACGATCGTAGTAGTCCGACACCACCTTCGAGCCAGGTGCAAGCGATGTCTTGACCCAGGGTTTGCTCCCGAGGCCCCGCTCCACCGCTTTCTTCGCCAGAAGACCTGCGGCAAGCATCACGGCGGGGTTGGAGGTATTGGTGCAGCTGGTAATCGCCGCGATAACCACCGACCCGTGTTCGAGAACTTCGGCGGGGTCTTCCTGCATTACCGCATGTGCTGCGGGGGACTGGGATGATCCTTCGCCCCACACCCCGATGGCTGCCGGGCCCTCAGCGGATCCTTTGGCGCCATCCTTCCCCGGGGCCTGCGCCCCGGCCGGCAGCAGACCCGCGAGGGCTTCATGGAAGGCCCGGCCGGCCTCGGAAAGCGGAATGCGGTCCTGCGGCCGGCGAGGTCCGGCAATGCTCGGCTCTACGGTCGAGAGATCCAGCGAAAGCGTATCGCTGAAGACGGGCTCCGGTGAAGCCGCCGAGTGAAAGAGTCCCTGCTCTTTCATGTAGCGCTCCACCAGCTCGACGCGCTCCTCGGACCGGCCGGTGAACCGCAGGTATTGCAGGGTAACTTCGTCGACCGGAAAGATGGCACAGGTGGCGCCGTACTCGGGCGACATGTTCCCGATCGTCGCGCGGTCGGCCAGAGCCAGGCTGCTCAAGCCCGGACCGAAGAACTCCACGAACTTCCCGACCACGCCCTTGCGGCGGAGCAGCTGGGTAACTGTAAGCACCAGGTCGGTAGCGGTGGCTCCCTCCGGCAGCCTTCCTTCCAGGCGGAAACCGATCACTTCCGGAATCAACATGGACACCGGCTGCCCCAGCATAGCGGCCTCGGCCTCGATTCCGCCTACCCCCCAGCCGAGCACACCCAGGCCGTTCACCATCGGGGTGTGGGAATCGGTCCCCACAAGCGTATCGGGATAGGCCTGAGGCAGCTCGACTCCGCCTACATCGGGATTCTCGTCGGAGCTGAACACCACCCGGGCCAGATACTCCAGATTGACCTGGTGTACGATGCCGGTATTAGGGGGAACCACCCGAAAGTTCTCGAACGCTCGCTGACCCCAGCGGAGAAATTGATAGCGCTCGCGGTTGCGCTGGTAGTCGAGGTCGACATTGGTTCGAAATGCCTGCGGCGTCCCAAAGGCGTCAACCTGCACCGAGTGGTCCACAACGAGCTCCACCGGCTGGAGAGGATTGATCCGGGCTGGATCCCCCCCCAAAGCGGACATTGCGTCTCGCATTGCCGCAAGGTCCACCACCGCCGGGACCCCGGTAAAGTCCTGAAGGAGGACTCGTGCCGGGGTAAATGCGATCTCCCGAGCGGGTCCTCCGGGAGCCCAGCCGGCCAGCGCCCTGACATCATCAGCGGTAACGATGACGCCGTCTTCGGTGCGAAGCAGATTCTCCAGCAGAATTCGAAGAGAGTATGGCAGTCGTTGCACGTTGAAGCCGGCCCCTGCCAGCGCATCCAGCCGGAAGATCTCGAAAGTCCGGCCGCCGACCTGCAGGTTGGATCGTGCACCGAAGCTGTTGGTCATGACCCGTAAAGTAACCAGCGGCAGCGGAATGTGCCCCGGTTCCAGGCTCGACTCTCTGACTTGTGATCTCGCTGTCAGCCGCTGCTCCGACGCTGACGAAAGGCTTGCCAGTGGACAATCTCTGGCCACCGGCTTACAGTGTGTGGCGATCGGATGTTCGTGGCATCCTATCCCCACCACACCGGTAACAGCCGTAATGCCAGAAGCTCAGGCAGCGAGCGCGGTCGTGGCCGCCTCCGCCAACTGTCTCATCGTCGACGACGAGCCTAGTGTGCGCCGTTCACTCGCCCGCATGCTGCAGACCCAAGGCTTCAACTGTTTCGAAGCGGGCAGCGGACGAGAAGGGCTGCAGGTACTCGACCGTATAGGCGAGACGCCGCTGATCATCTCGGATATGCGGATGCCGGAGCTCGATGGCATGGGCTTCCTGGAGGCGGTCCGCCTTCGATTCCCTGACAGCTCCGTCATAATGCTCAGCGGCATCAGCGAAACGACCACCGCGGTCGACTGTCTCCATCTCGGTGCGGCCGATTTCCTGCTCAAGCCGATCTCCCTGGGTGAGCTGCAGGCCCGCGTCGTGCGCGCGCTCGAGAAGCGAGCCCTGGTACTGCAAAACCGGTTCTATCAGGAGCATCTGGAGCGACAAGTGCAGGTTCAGGCCCAGCGAATCCAGGAACTTTTCCTCCAGGGCATTCAGATGCTGGCGCGAGCCCTGGAAGCCAAAGACGCGTACACCCGGGGCCACTCGATACGGGTAAGCCAATACGCTGTGGCAACCGCCGCCCGGCTCGGATTCGATGGCCCCGGCCTGGACGGCATCCGGCTGGGCGGCGAACTCCATGATATCGGCAAGATCGGAACCCGGGAATCCGTGCTGCACAAACCCGGTACACTGACCGCCGACGAATTCCGCCAGATCACCGAGCATCCCGTGCTCGGCGAACGGATGCTGGCCCCGCTGGCGCACGAGTCGCCCGACGTTTTGCGCATCGTGCGTTCGCACCACGAACGGCTGGACGGGGCGGGATTTCCCGACGGTCTGCGGGGTGAGAATATTCCTATCGAGGCGCGAATTGTCGCCGTGGCCGACTCGTTCGATGCCATGACCACCAGCAGACCTTATCGAGATTCCAAGCCGGCCGATGACGCCGTTCACGAGCTGCGACGAGTAGCCGGTACCCAGCTTGATCCCCAGGCCGTAGAAGCATTCGTGGACGCGTATCCTCATCCCGGCGACCTGCCTATTTCGGCATAGGCTCCGAAGAGGTTCGCCCTCGCGCTGCTATAACTCCCTTAACATTGTCCTCATCCGGATGGCCAGTGCCTCGATCTCCCTGAGTCCTGTCAGGATCTCCGCGTCAATCCGTGCTTCGTTCAGCAGGAGCAGTTGCGTCTCGGCAAGCAGGGCCGAGAGCGGATTGGACAGATCGTGGCGCAGGCGGCTGAGCCTCTCGGAATCGTTCATGAGGCTTGGTTGAGGAAGGTCGCACTCCGGCTTGCTGCGGTCGTCGGGGATTTGCACCTGGCCGCCTGGAAGGCGTAAAGATTGTAGCCACCGGGAGCTAATGCAATAGCGGCAAGCTGCGGTGTATCAGCGGCAACCGAAGGACGAGTCCCACGTGGGCGGCACCGCCAGAGCCGTCTCGGGCACTTGACTAAGCCTCCTCCGACTCCTACTTTATGGAGCTTTCTTGTCCCAGAGAAAATCCCCGACCACAACGTTCTTGCAGGCTCCGGCGCTCTGCGCCACTACATACACGGTCCAACCTCGCTCGGTCTTGCACTCTCACAACCCACCCCACCAGCCCGACCCTTGGCCGGGCCTGTTCGCATGGAGTCCCACCCGTGGATATCGCTGAGTTAAAGCAGAAGTCGGTCGCTGAGCTGCACACGCTGGCAGAGCAGTTGAACATCACCAACTACTCCGGCCTTCGGAAGCAGGACCTGATCTTCCGCATTGAGCAGTCTCTGCTCGACTCCGACACGGTCATCCGCGGCGAGGGCGTGCTGGAAATCCTGCCGGAGGGATACGGATTCCTGCGGAGTCAGGATTGGAATTATCTGTATGGGCCCGACGATATCTACGTATCACCCAGCCAGATCAAGCGCTTCGATCTGCGCACTGGCGACACTGTCATGGGCCAGGTCCGTCCGCCCAAGGAGGGAGAACGCTATCTCGCCCTGTTGAAGGTCGAACAGGTCAACTTCGAGGAGCCGGAGAAGACCAAGCACCGGATCGCGTTCGACAACCTGCGGCCGCGGTATCCCGACGCACGTATCCGGCTCGAGCGCAAGACGGGCGATCTCTCGATGCGGGTGGTCGACCTGCTTTCCCCCATCGGCAAAGGGCAGCGAGGGCTCATCGTGGCGCCCCCGAAGGCGGGCAAGACCATCCTGATGCAGAAGCTTGCCAATGCCATCAGTGAGAATCATCCGGAGATCGTGCTGATCGTCCTGCTCATCGACGAGCGCCCCGAGGAAGTCACCGACATGGAGGAGAACGTCAAGGCGGAGGTCATTTCCTCCACCTTCGACGAGCCGGCCGACCGCCACGTGCAGGTGGCCGACATGGTCATCGAAAAGTCGAAGCGGCTGGTGGAGCACGGCCGCGATGTAGTGATCCTGCTCGACTCCATCACCCGCCTGGCCCGGGCACATAACGTGGTGGTGCCACACTCGGGCAAGATTCTCTCTGGCGGTGTCGATGCCAACGCCCTTCAGAAGCCCAAGCGCTTCTTCGGAGCAGCCCGAAATATCGATAAGGGCGGGAGCCTGACGATCATTGCTACCGCGCTGATCGATACCGGCAGCCGGATGGACGAGGTCATCTTCGAGGAGTTTAAGGGTACCGGCAACATGGAGCTGGTGCTCGACCGCCGCCTGGCAGACCGACGCATTTATCCCGCAATCGACATTCAGCGAACCTCCACCCGCAAGGAAGAGCTCCTGATGGACAAAGACGAGCTCAACCGGGTTTATCTCCTGCGCAACTTCCTCGCCGACATGCCCCCGGTGGAGGCTATCGAGTTCCTCCTCGAGCGTATGAAGCGCACCAAGAACAACAAGGAGTTCTTCGCGACCATGGCACAATGAGCATCGGGAGTCAGAAGTCGGGAGTCGGGGGGATCAGCATAAGGGCTCCTTCCTCAATCAAAGCTCCCGACTCCCGACCCCCTACTCCTGACTCCCGACTCATGCCCCTCCCGAATACTGGACGCCTACTCGCCGTGGACTGGGGCGAGATCAGAATCGGCCTCGCTCTCAGCGACGAATCTCAGATCCTGGCCACCCCGCTGGAGACGCTGAGCCGCAGGCTGGGCAAGCGGTTCCCAATGCCGCGATTCCTGGAGCTCACCGCCCAGCACAATCCTACAGGGCTTCTGGTTGGTCTCCCTCTCTCCCTCGAAGGCACCGAGGGCGAGAGCGCCGAGGCGTCCCGGGAGATGGCGGCTACCCTTGCCCGGCGCACTGGGCTGCCCCTCGAGTTCTGGGATGAACGCATGAGCACGGCCCGCGCACTGGCGGCTATCCGCGAGCAGGGCGGCTCCACCCGGGGCCGCAAGGGCGAGGTAGACGCCCTGGCCGCCGCCGTGCTGTTGCAGCATTTCCTGGATGCCCGCAGGAATAGAGCGGAAGAGGCGGAAAGGGCGGAAAGAGCGGTGCCGAACGGTTCCGAGCAGAAAGAATGCTGAGTCGTTTGGAATCAGCAGGTAGGCGGGGCTTTATCAGGCGTACCACCATAGCCGCCTTTACCGCCTCTGCCCTTTCCGCGTGCGACGCGTCGCAGAAGCCCGCCCGGGTGATCCTTCCTCCCGGCGCCTCCTTCGCCGCCGTAACCGACAGCCTAAAGGCTCATGAGGTGATCACCAGTCCGGGCCCGTTCAAACTCATGGCGCGGTTGCGCGGCGTAGACCGTGCGGTACATGCAGGTGTGTATGAGATTCCGGCGGGTACCCGGCCGTGGACGGTGCTCACCATGCTATCGACCGGTCGGAAGGCCGCACTCCGATTCACCGTCCCCGAGGGTCTCACCATTCCGGAAGTGGCGGCGCTGGCCGCCGATAAGCTTGGTATAGGGGCAGATTCGTTCGTCAGCGCCGCGCGGGATAGCGCCGCCGCCGCCGCCGCGCTGGGCATGCGAGTCTCTTCATTCGAGGGCTTCCTGCGCCCCGAAACCTATCTTGTTCCTGCCGATATCAGTGCCCGGGAACTGGTGCGGGTCATGGCCGAAGGCTTCAAGTCCGAGTGGCAGCCGGCGTGGGACGGCCGGCTCGATTCACTGAAGATGGACCAGCTCGGCCTGGTGACGCTGGCCTCGATCGTGGAGGGAGAGGCCAGGGCCGATGAAGAGCGAGAGACGATCGCGGGGGTCTACCACAACCGCCTGCGGATCGGCATGGCCCTTCAGGCCGATCCGACAGTGCAGTACGCCATCAGTCTTAAGACGGGCAGGCGCAAGCCCCGGTTGTTCACCCGAGATTACGCCTTCAAATCCTCCTACAACACCTACCTCCACCCCGGCCTGCCGCCGGGTCCGGTCAACTCCCCCAGCCGGCGCAGCATCGAAGCCGCGCTTTATCCCGCGGACGTGCGCTACCTGTATTTCGTGGCCGACACCAACGGTCGGCACGTGTTCTCCCGTACCTACAACGAGCATTTGCGCGCGATCCGGAAGATCAGGGGGGCAGCGGGGCAGCGGGGCAGCCGGGGAGGCCGGCAGTAGAAAACGATAGTTGTAGACATGAGAGCGTTTCACCCGTTCCGGACCCGGACACTCGCCATTCAATTACTGCCCTGCTGCCCCTCCGCTCGGCTGCCCGCCCGTGCGTAACGTCTCGCCGCCGCCTCTACATCGCGTGCTGCTAGAATCCCCGATACCACCGCCACCCCCTTGCCCCCCGCCCTCAGAACCAGAGGAACGTCGTTCGGGGTGACACCGCCGATGGCGATACACGGTTTGTCTCCGGCCAGATCGAGCAAACGGGCGAAGCCGGCGGCTCCCAGCGCTGCGCCCGCATCGCTTTTGGTTCCGGTGCCGCGCCAGGGGCCGATACCCCAGTAATCGGCCGAAGTCCCGGCGGCAGCCTCTTGCTCGCTACCGACAGAGGCTCCGATCACGAATCCTGGGGGACCGATCCTCCGAGCGAGGCTTACCGGCAGGTCGTCGGGCCCGAGGTGCACGCCCGCGGCACCAGCGGCAATTGCAACATCGGGACGATCATTCACCAGGAGTGGAATGCGGAGCGCGCGGATGAGGGCACGAACTGCTTCCGCGAGCTCGCGCGGCGTGGCCTGCTTGAGCCGCAGCTGCAACGACGTCACCCCACCCCGCTCTGCCGATAGCGCCAGCCCTACGAGGTCACGGCCTGCTGTCATCCGGTCATCGGTGACCAGCATCAGACGCACTAGTTCCGCTACATTATGACCCATGCCGCCTCCGGTCCGTCTGCACGGCATCCGCGGAGCTACTACAGTCTCCCGCAACGACTCCGCCGACATTTTGGCGGCGACTGACGAGCTGCTGCGCTCGCTGATAGAGGCTAACGGACTTCAGCCTGATGACATCGTGAGCGGCCTGTTCACGGTGACGAATGATCTGGATGCCGCCTTTCCGGCGCGCGCCGCCGAAGAGTATGGTTGGAACATCGTAGCACTGCTGCACGCCACCGAAATACCCGTCCCCGGCTCGCTACCGATGTGTATCCGGCTTCTGGTCCATGCGTACACCGCCCGCGGCCGAGCGGAAATCAAGCACTGCTATCTGCGCGGAGCCACGGTGCTCCGTCCCGATCGGGCGTGACCGGCGCCAGGGTAACTCCGCGCGGCGCCGAGCGCTGGGTGCGGGGCCATCCCTGGATCTTCCGCAGTGAGGTGGTGGCAGCACCGGACGAGCCGGGCCTGGTTGCAGTGCGGGACGCCCAGGGCCGTTTCCTGGGACAGGCGCTCCACTCTCCCAAATCAGAGATCCGGCTGCGCCTGCTGGAGCGCAGCGACCGTCCGGTCAATAGCGAGTGGTGGGCCGGGCAGCTGCGAGCCTGCGCTGCGCGCCGCAGCGGAATAGACGCCACCGGGCTCCGTCTGGTCCATGGTGAGGGAGATGGAATCCCATCGCTTATCGTCGATCGTTACGATCGATGGCTGGTGGTCCAAATCCTGTCTGCCGGCCTCGACACCATGCGCCACTTCATCCTGCAAGCCCTGGTCGAGGTGCTCAGGCCGGAGGGGATCCTGCTTCGGAACGATGCCCCGGCCCGCCGTCGTGAGGGGTTGGCGTCCGAGGTCGTCGAGGCCCATGGAACCGTGCCGCGGCAGATCGCGGTGCGGGAAGAAGCCTCGCAATACTTTGCGGCGCCGTGGGAAGGGCAGAAGACCGGTGCCTTCCTGGATCAGCGCCCGAACCGAGTCCTCGCTGGGCATCTGATGCCGGAGGGAGGGCGAGCGCTCGACTGCTTCGCCTATCACGGCTCATTCTCGATGCATCTGGCCCGTCGCGCCGCCAGCGTGACGGCCCTGGACGTCAGCCGCGACGCGTTGGATCGGGGCGCTGCCAATGCCGCTCTGAACGAACTCCGAAACATCGAATGGAATCAGGCCGACGTCTTTGAGCGGCTGCGAGAGCTGGAGCGGTCGCGTGAGCGCTTCGACTTTATTGTCCTCGACCCGCCCGCGTTCGCGAAATCGCGAGCGTCAGTTGCGGCCGCGCTCAGGGGCTATCGCGAAATCAACCTGCGCGCGATGCGCATCCTTTCGCCCGGGGGCACTCTCCTCACGGCCTCCTGCTCATTTCACGTCCAGCTGCCCCAGTTCCTCGGCATGCTGGCCGAGGCGGCAGGGGACAGCGGGCGTCGCCTAACCCTGTCGCGGGTCCTCGGCCAGGGAGACGACCACCCGGTGGTGCTCACGATTCCGGAGACGGGGTATCTGAAGGGGGCGGTGTTGAGGGCGGTATGAGGGGTTGCCAGTCGCCAGTCCGAGTGGTAGTCCAGAGTGGCCGATGTGGTGGCTGATGAGTTAGACCTGGAGACTTGTGACTCGTGACTCGTGACTAGACTCTAGACTTTCGACTCTCAACTTCCCAACTTGCACCCATGCCCAGCGTAGCAGACTCTCGGAACAAATCGTCGGGGGTGCGCCGGGTCCTGAGCGGCATCCTCGCCGCGAACATCGTAGTCGTCATAGTGAAGTTCCTGGTGGGGTTCGATACCAACTCGCTGGCCGTGTTCGGTGATGCCCTTCAGTCTTCCGTGGACGCGGTAAATAATCTCTTCGGCCTGGCTGTAGTCCGGCTGGCATCCAAGGCGCCCGACGAGGATCATCCATATGGTCACGGCAAGTTCGAAACCCTCGGTGCACTGCTCATCGCGCTGCTGCTTGCCCTTTCCATATTCGAGCTGGTCCGAGGCGCCATCGCACGAATTCTCATGGGCGCGCCGCCCCTGAATGTCTCGAGCGTTGCCCTTGCGCTACTGGTTTTTACCCTGGCGCTGAACGTGGGCGTCGTCTGGTTCGAGACCCGCGCTGGACGCCGCCTTCAGAGTGATCTCCTCCTCGCAGACGCACTTCATACCCGCACCGACGTCTTCATCACGCTGGGCGTGCTCACTGGGCTGGCACTGGCCCGGGCGGGGCTGGCGTGGGCCGATCCGGTACTGGCCCTGATCGTGGCAGTGTTGGCGGGGCGCGCGGGCTATCAGATCCTGCGCCGCTCGATCCCCACCCTGGTGGATGAGAGGGCGTTCGATCAGTCCACTATCCAGCGCGAAGCCGAGGAAGTGACCGGCGTCGTCTCGGCCTACGCCATCCGCTCGCGCCGGGTCGGGGATCGGAGGTTCGCCGAACTGACCATCTCGGTCGATGGTCACTCTAATGTGGCCAGCGCTCATCGGATCGCGGATCAGGTCGAGGACCGGCTGCGCCGCAGCCTCGAGCTCGATGAAGTGACGGTCCACGTCGAGCCATGCTGAGCGCCACCGAGGTTCGGCTGGTCGGCCGACGACGTCGCTCTCCGTACTCGGACAAGCAGCATTATCACGAGTACATCCTCCAGCGCATTGAAGGCTACAAGAATTCCATCGGCCGGGACGAGCTGCTGCGGCTGGGAGATGAGGCAGCCTCCGAGCTGCAGGCGACGACAGAGGGACAGTTCGTGTTGACCGAGGTCCTCATGCTCGAGTCGGTTGACCGCCTCATCATGAAGCGTCTGTCTCTACGCCCATACCGCCGTTGGCGCCAGCAGTTCATCAAGCTGCGGGCGGCGCAGCGCACTCCTACACACTGGGGCCTCGAGCCGCACTGTCCCCTGACAGCGTTACTGCCTCGACTGGAGCCAGAGGACACTGCACTGGTGGTGGGCAGCCAGGCGGCACCCACCACGTACCTTCTTGCCGCCCACGATGCCACCGTCACATTCATCGCCGCGGATCTGGGATGCGTGGAGCGGGTGGAATCCCGTATGGCTGCGGAGGCGCTGGCGAGCCTTTTCGAGAGCTATGTCACGCAACTCGACCAGGCTCTGCCAGAGTTCCTGAGCTTTCTCAACGGGGTTGACATCGTGGTGCTCGACCCAAGCGTTCTGGCCGATCTCTCTGCCTCTGACCGCGGCGACCTGGTACAGGACCTCCAGGCACGGTGCCGCCCCGGCGGTATCCACGTGCTGCTGCCGACCTGTAGAGCGATCGGACCCGATGCGCTTCGCTCTCTTTACCCCGGTTGGACTCAGGATGAAGATCCCAAGCGGCGCCGGCGCAGTGCTGACAACCGCCGGCCGGAAGGCATGGTTCTCTGCAAACCAACGTGTCAGCCGGACACAGCGTGACGTTCGGCCGGTCGAGTCCAAGCGACACGCGCGGTCGGACTGACCCCTGTAAGCACTTATTTGTTATTGAGTTACCTCGTTGATTCAGACGGCACGAACGGTGCTATTCCCTGCCTCGCGAGATCGTCTTCCCGAGCGTGAGGAACTAACCCGTGACCCGGCTTCCCTTCGCTGCTCTACAATCCGAGGCGCTCGGCATCGTCATCAGGAGCGGGGCTCCGAAGCCGAAGCCCGTTAGGTTCTGGGCATACCTCTGGGCCAGCGACGACGAGGACGCAGTGGACCAGCACTGGCATCAGCGGGTTCCAGCCGAGCACGCCGCGTAAGCTAGACCCGCCCTCGGTGCGGGTGCGGCGCGCCGAAACGCCCCCGGACTTCGGTCCGGGGGTGTTTGTATTTCTAGTCGCGAGTCACGAGTCATAAGTCACGAGGTTGACGACTCGGGGAATAGCTGGCGACTGGCGACTCCCGACTCGCGACTACCGACTTGCGACGACCAAACCCCTTGCACCACAGCAATTTCCCGTCTAAACTCGAATTGACGACATCCTCCCTCTGACCGGTCGCTCATGCCCTCCCTGACCCTGAACGGCAATCCTGTCTCCTTCCAGCCTGGCGCTACAATCCTGGAGGCGGCGCGCACTGTCGGGGTCGAGATTCCTACGTTGTGCTGGTATCCGAAGCTGCCCATCGTCGGCAACTGCCGGATCTGTCTGGTGTCGGTCAAAGGCCAGAACAAGCTGTTACCCGCCTGCGCCACCCCGGCAGCAGAGGGCATGGTGGTAGACGTCGAGTCACCCGCCGCCGCGGAGAACCGGCGAAGCGTCCTGGATTTCCTGCTCGAGCGTTATCCCGGCGAGCACCTGGCAAACGGGGGGCGTGAGCGTCCCCGGAACGAGTTCGAGCGTTACGTCGTCCAGTACGACGTGCCGGTCAGGACCCATCACGAGCTGCCGCTTCGCACCGGCGATGAGCGCCCGGGCGACGTGATGATCCAGCACGACATGAGCACGTGTATTCTCTGCACCCGATGTGTCCGCGCATGTGAAGACATCCAGGAAGTCGGAGTGCTCGAGGTGGGCCTCCGTGGAGAGCACGCACAGATCATCGTGGGAGGAGACGGCGACCCCGATCACGCGGGGTGCACCTGGTGTGGCGAGTGCGTTCGCGTCTGCCCCACTGGCGCCATCTTTGAATTCATCCCCAGGCAGCGGTACGGAGCCGAGGCACTCCGTACTCCGGATAAGGTAGCCCGCTCAGTTTGCCCTTACTGCGCTGTGGGGTGCCAGATCGACCTTCACGTCAAAGACGAGACGCTGATGCGGGTAACCTCGCCCTGGATCGAGGACGATACACCCAACCAGGGCTCCACCTGCGTCAAGGGGCGGTTCGGCTACGACTTTACCCAGCATCGTGATCGACTCACCACCCCGCTCATCCGCAAGGGCTGGATGTGTCAGGATGGGCAGTGGATCTGGACTGGGGAATCGCCCCGCCGTCGGGAGGGGCCCTGGCTCACTATCGAAGAGATGGGCGATCGGAAGAAGCCCAGGCCTCCGCTACGCCAGATCGGGAAGCCGCCCCTGACTGGGTTGGCGCAGCCGGGCGAGGAGGACATCCGCGATCGAGTGGCCACCCCCGCCGGATGGTACAGCGCATTCCGTGAAGCCACCTGGGACGAAGCACTCAGCCTGGCCGCCCAGCAGATCCTCCGCATCAGAGAACAGCACAGCCCACGCGCTTTGGGTGCCCTCTCTTCCGCCAAGTGTACCAACGAAGACAACTACGCGTTCATGCGCATGGTACGCGGAGCATTCCGCACCAACAGCGTCGATCACTGCACCCGGCTCTGCCACTCGACCTCGGTCTCGGCGATGAACCGCGCGCTCAACACGGCGGCTGCCTCCGGCTCCATGCGAGAGATCGAGGAGGCATGTGACGTAATCTTCATTGCCGGCGCCAACACCACCGAGTCGCATCCTGTGTTTGGCGCACTGATAAAGCGGGCCGTAGCGCGCGGCGCCAAATTGATCGTGGCGGACGTGAGGAAGGTCGAGCTCGCCGCAATGGCCGACATCCACCTTCAGATGACGCCGGGCTCCGACGTGGTGTTGTTCAACAGCATGCTGCACCACATCATCGACGCCGGGCTGACCGATCCCGAGTTCGTCGGCGCACGTACTCGCGACTTCGAGAAGGTGAAGGCCGCGGTTGCCCCTTACACGCTGGAGATGGGCCAGAAGATTACCGGCATTTCCGCGGAGCTTATCCGTCAAGCGGCAGAGATGTACGCCCGCGGCCCGAGAACCTCGACCCTCTGGGCCATGGGCCTTACACAGCACGCCACCGGCACCGACATCGTAGCCAGCCTGCTCAACCTGCTGCTTGCCTGCGGGATGATCGGGAAGTGGGGCGCGCAGATGATGCCGATTCGCGGGCAGAACAACGTGCAGGGCGCCAGCGATATGGGTGCCATTCCCTTCGCGTATACCGATTATCGGCCGGTGACCGACGCGGCCAACCGGGCCGAATATGCCCAAACCTGGAAAGTACCCGAGGAATCGCTCTCGCTCGAGCCCGGCATGATGGTGACCGAAATGACCCGGGAAGACAGTCCGATCCGCGGTCTCTACGTCATGGGCGAGAATCCGGTTATTTCCGATCCCAACATCGCTCATGCCGAAGAGTGGGTCCGGGGCCTGGAATTTTTGGCCGTCCAGGACCTATTCCTCACCGAGACCGCTCGATGGGCCGATGTGGTGCTCCCCGGCTCTTCTTTCGCTGAGAAGAGGGGGACCTATGCTAATACGGAGCGAAGGATTCAACTCGCCGAGGCCGCACTCGACCCGCCCGGCAGCGCTCGGCGTGATCTGGACATTCTGACCGACCTGAGCAATCGGCTGGGACTCAAGACCACCTGGTCGGACCCCGAAGATGTGATGAGGGAAATTGCCAGTGTCACCCCTTCCTGGCGCGGAGTAACATACGGGGGACTGAGGGGGGCGGGGCTACAGTATCCCGTGCTGACGCCTGATTCCAAGGGCACCGCATTCCTCTTCAATGAAGCGTTCCCCACCGCGGACGGCCGCGCCCTCTTCGTTCCCGTGGAGTATGTGGCCCCCGAGGAGCTACCCAACGCGGAGTATCCGTTCATCATGAATACCGGACGCCAGATGTACCACTGGCACACCGGGACTATGACGCGGCGCTCCGCCGGGCTCGACTCCCGTGAGCCGGTGCCGGTGGTGGATATCAACCCGAGGGATGCGCTGGAGCTTGGCGTCCGCGAGGGAGACACCGTCCGAGTGACCTCCCGTCGCGGCTCGATGCTAATTGGAGCGCGCCTGTCGGAGCGCCAGGCTCGGGGTCAGATATTCATACCCTTCCACTTCCGGGAAGCGGCGGCCAACCTGCTGACTAACCCGCGGCTCGACCCCTACGCCAAGATCGCGGAGTTCAAGATCAGCGCGGTGCAGGTGGAAGCTGTGACTCCAGTCTTCGCTGACTAGACCTGGACTCAACGCTGCGCTCAGGGTGACGGACTAGCCGCAGACCCGCAGACCCGCTGCCTCGCTATATTCTCCCCGTCCTAACTTCGAGTCCTCATGCGCGCGCTGGTGAAGGTATCGCCGGGCCCCGGCATCGTTCTTCGCGAGGTGCCGGTTCCGGCTTGCGGCGCGAGCGACGTACTGATCAGGGTGCACCACGCCGGCGTCTGCGGCACCGATGTTCACATTTGGGAGTGGGACAGCTGGGCGAGCGGCCGTCTCAAGCCCCCGGTTACGGTGGGACACGAATTCGCGGGCCAGATCACTGAGATGGGTAGCGAGGCCAGCGCGGCCGGACTGATCTCGGTGGGGGATCTGGTCACAGCCGAGGGCCACGTGGTTTGCGGCCACTGCCTGCAGTGCCGGCTGGGTGATGCCCACCTCTGCCGGCGAACCCAGATTATCGGGGTCGACCGCAACGGCGCCTTCGCCGACTTCATCGCAATGCCGGTCTCCAATGTCATGAGGCTCGATGGAATTCCCACCGAGATTGGCGCCGTCATGGATCCCATGGGCAATGCGGTGCATACCGTGCTGGAGGGGGACGTACCGGGGAGCACCGTCTTCGTGCTTGGTTGTGGCCCCATAGGCTGCTTTGCGGTGGGCGTGGCTCGGGCGGCCGGCGCCTCGCTGGTCATCGCGAGCGACTACAACCCCAAGCGGCTCCACCTGGCGCGGGCCATGGGCGCGCATGTTACGCTGAATCCCGGCTCTGAAGACGTGGTAGCCCGGATACTCGAGCTGACCTCGGGAGATGGCGTCGACCTGGTGTGTGAAATGAGTGGGCATCCCAACGGTCACGCGCAGGCACTGTCCGCCGTCCGCAGGGGAGGAAGAATAAATCTCCTCGGTACACCCAATCGCACGACCGAAGTCGACTTTGCCCGGGACATCATCTTCAAGGGCGTCACTCTCTACGGAGTAACCGGCAGGAAGATGTACCAGACATGGCAGCAGATGCAGCGCTTTCTCCGGGCTGGGCAGCTCGATCCCCGGCCGGTCATCACCCATCGCTTTCCCCTGGAGCGCATCGCCGAGGCCATTCAGGTCATCAAGGATGGACAGGCGGGCAAGGTCATCCTGGAGGTGGGCGCGTGACCAGCCCGCTGGAGCAGCGAATAGGGCCGGAGCTGGAGCAGTTGGTTCGGGACGGCACCTACAAGCGGCTCAACTTTCTGGAAAGCCCACAGGCGAGCCGGGTGCGCATGGAAGGAAAAGGTGAGATCATCATCCTTTCCTCCAACAACTATCTCGGCCTGTCGAACGAGCCCAGCGTGGTCCGGGCCGGCAAGGAAGGGCTCGACCGCTTCGGGGCAGGCACAGCTTCAGTTCGATTCATCTGCGGAACATTCACAATTCATCGGGCGCTCGAGACCGCTTGCGCCCGGCTGGTCGGCACCCCGGCCGCACTCAGCTTCGGGAGTGCCTGGAATGCCAACGAGGCTGTTACGGGAACTCTGCTCACGGAACATGACTTGGTAATCAGTGACCAGCTGAACCATGCTTCAATTATCGATGGGATCCGTCTGGCCAAAGCCGTTACGAAATGCCACACGGCGGTGTACCAGCACGGAGATCTGGCCGACCTTGACGCGAAGCTCACCGCGGCCCGCGACCGCCGGGTCAAGATGGTTATTACCGACGGTGTCTTTTCCATGGAAGGCGCCATCGCCAAGCTGCCCGATCTCATCGAGGTGTGCCGCAGGCATGAGGCGGTCCTGGTGGTCGACGACTCCCACGCTACCGGAGTCCTGGGTGATACAGGACGCGGGACAGCGGAGCACTTCGGCATGGTCGGCGAGGTGGACATTATCACCTCAACCCTGGGCAAGGCGCTAGGCGGCGCGGCCGGTGGCTTCGTATCGGCGTCTGCGGCGGTCTGCGATTACCTGACCCAGCGCGCCCGGCCGCAACTCTTCAGCAACGCGTTGCCTCCCACGGTGGCAGCGAGCTCCCTTGCCAGTATCGAGTACCTCGAAGCTCATCCCGAGCGTGTGGCTGCGCTGCGGGAAAACGCTCGTTACTTCCGCGATCAGCTGCTCGGGTTGGGTTTCAAACCGCTGCCGGGAGAGACGCCGATCGTTCCCGTCATCCTGGGCGAGACCGCTGCTGCCATCCGGATGAGCGACCTGCTACTGGCTGAGGGCATCTTCGTCACCGGTTTCGGTTATCCGGTGGTGCCTCAAGGACAGGCCCGGGTTCGCTGCCAGTTATCAGCTACCCATACCCGCGAAGATCTCGATCAGGCGCTCGCGGCGTTCCGGAAGGTTGGCCGGCAACTGCGACTTATCTAGTTCCAGACTTCTGACTCCAGACTCGTGACTCCAAAAACGGGCCCGGTCCTTGCAATTCCACCCCCCGCGACGGTTGTGGATGAGCTGGCTTGTATGAACTAACTCTAAACAAGCCAGCAGTATACCTGAGGCTTCCTGCCTCGCCCTCCACTTCCATCCCGCGATTTCCAGCATGAGTTCCCGCATTTTGACCTACCGTGCTGAATCGGCCCGGTAAGCATCAGGATGGCCCTGGTGCGGACACCTTTTGGAGGCAGTCTGATGCGCATGGTCACCCTGAGCATCCCGGTCGCGCTGGCCCTTTGCATTGGGGCGGCCCAGCTCTCAGCCCAACAGCCGGGCAATGGCACGTTTCAATGGTACGTCGGTGGTCATGGCGGCGTAATGAACTTCGGAATGGGAACTGAGAGAGACAACGTAGCCCTCGGTGGCGCCCACCTGCTGGTCACCGCGCGCCGCACCGGTCTGCTACTCTCCGCCGAACAGGGCTTTGACGCCGACGGCGCCGGGTTCTATACCGTTCAGTCGTCGGATGCCGAGGGTGGGGTACTCAGCAGCGCAAACCTGGGAACGACGTTCAGCTACATTCGGAAGTACTCCGCGGTCCTGATGGCTTTCCCAATCAAGGGGCCAGCCACTCCGTTCTTCGGTATAGGAGTGGGCCTTCTCCACACCGGCGGGCACTCGGCCGATGACGACATCGTAAAATCGATGGGCAGCTCGGGCTTCGGCACGCTGGTCGGAGGCTTGAACTTCCGCGTGAGTCACTTCAGTGCCTTCGGACAGTACCAGCTGACTACCGGTCCAGGCAGGCGGACCTACACGCAGACGTTCAGCGATGGCTCCGAGGTGTTTGCCTTCGGTAACCTTCTGAGTGGCCCAACCCATACGTTCACGGCGGGCCTGCGGTTCAATCTGGGCAACGCCCGCGAGAGAGCGAGCGGCGGCGGCTACTGACGGTCGAGCCGGTGCGTTAAGGGGCGGGAGATCTTCGAAATCTCCCGCCCTTTTCTTTGCGGGATGTCCACGGTGATCCAACCAGGTGGAAGCGCAACGGCCAATCCGCGGCCTTCGTGATACCAATTCTGGGGGTTGCGGAAACCGAGCCGGGGGCAAGCGGCTCTCCCTGGAGCACCATCACCGGTCCGCCGGCCATGGCAACTCCATCCAGGTCGCGGGTGATCCCCAGGGCCTGACACAGCTTGCCCGGTCCAGAGCACAGCTCGTGGTCCGGTACCGAGCCCCGCCGACGCCGCATAGTTGCCAACCCATCAACCGGCTCCAGAGCCCGGAGCAGCACAGCGCTGGCAAGGCCGGCCCGCTGGCAAACCAGGTTGGAGCACCAGTGCATCCCGTATGACAGATAGACGTACCAGATCCCGGGTGGGCCGAATAGCGCCGCGTTGCGCGCGTTCCGGCGGTGCAGATAACCATGTGACGCGGGGTCATCATAACCGAGGTAGGCTTCGGTCTCCACTATCCGACCAGCCGCGAGCTCACCGCCCGCGGTTGACACCACGACCTTTCCGAGCAGCTCGGCGGCCACCGTTTCGGCGGGGCGCCGGAAAAAAGCGACGGGCAGCGTAGCTGCCCGTCTCGATTGCTTCATTCCGCTTTCTTCCGCGGACGGGGCCGAGGTCGTTTAGGTGGGGCTACCGCATCGCCGTCGCCTTCCCCGCCCGGGGAGGATTCCGCGGGAGCTGCCGCGGCCCGCTTGCGACGGGGCCGCACGGCCCGGGCCGGCTTCGCTGCCGGCGCCGGCTCCAGAATCTCTACCGGCGCCAGGGTTGCCGACGCCGCCGGCTCATCCGGTTCCACCGGCGGCTCGATACTCACCAGGCCAATGAGGGGAATCTCCCCGGCCCGCGTCGGGCCACGTGACCCGCGGCGGAACCGCAGCCCCAACCGCTGACCGTTTTCCCGGCCGGCTGCCGTGACGGGCTCCGGCACAGGGTCGGCAGCACTCGCACCTTGTTCCAGTGGCTCCTCACGCACTGCTGGTGGCATCATAGGTCGTGAAGGCTGCCGCTGCAAAGAAATTTCGTAGTCGTCGTCGCCCAGTTTTCGCACATCAGCTACCTCGGCATCGTTTGCCTGCCGGAGCAACCGCGGGAAGCGAGCGGCATCGAGCAGCGGATCTTCCCGGCCGTGCACCGCGACCATGCGGAGCCGCAGTGCCTCCTGGCCCACCGGCGAACGGAACTCCGATAACGCCTGAGACATCAGCTGAAAGGCTCGAGCGAGCGTGAGCCCGCTGTCCGCGCGCTCCTCCCGGACCGGCCGCGGCGCGCTGTCGTCACGTGGGCTTTCCGGCCCGCGTGCGCGGCCACCAGCATCCCGGACACCCGTGCGCTCACGTCCGCCCCGGCCACGCCGCCCCCTCCCGCGGCGTCCACCATCCTCCCGCGCTGACTCTGCAGGCGACCGTTGACGGGGGCCCGGCGTCGAGGCCGGGGCCGCTGCGGCTATTGCTGCAGTTGCGGCCGGCACGACGGTACCAGGAGCAACCTCGTATTGTCCGTTGTCCAGCTTCGTGATCTGTACGATCCCCTTTTGGCCCGCCTCCAGTACAAACTTGCTGAAGCGGTTGAACCCCGCATTCCGTTCGTCGAAGTTCGAGTCGATCTGCTGCATCACCTGCTTGAGCCGGTCAGAGCGCATGACGTCGCCATTACGAGCCATCTGGGCCACGGCTTCCGCGGCAAGCTCCCATGGATCACGCTGAATCGAAGGAGTGTCTACCTCCTTGGTGAGGCCGGCGAGATCGTTGTAGGAGTAGTACTCGTCGCAATTCTGAATCAACAGATCGCTGGCCGATTCCCGGATTCCGACGCCGATCACGTACTTGCCGTACTCCTTCAGCTTGATCACCATCGTTGAGAAGTCACTGTCCCCCGACAACAAAATGAAGGTTCCGATTTCGGGGCGAGTAAAGACCAGCTCGATGGCATCGATGGCAAGGCGTATGTCGGTGGCGTTCTTCTTACTGGACCCGAAGGCGGGGGCGAAGATGAGATCAATGGACGATTCCGACAGCGGGACTATATACTGGGGATACCGCCTCCAGTCGGCATAGGCCCTTTGAACCGCAACTTTGCCTTTGATGATGTCGCTGTTTAATAGGGTGCGGAGCTCCTTAGTGAGGTCTTTCTGAATACCCAGGGTGACGTTATCGAAATCGATCAGAAGGGCAGCATGTGGGGCGTGTACTGGGGGCTGGCTGAGATGCCGGCCCGGCCGAATAAGCGGTCGATTCACTTAGCTCTCGGTTCCGGGTCTGAGGCCTCCGCGCGCCCCCTCGTCGCTCCTGGCCGGACCCGGAAATCGGCAGGGCGTCGAGGGAGCCCACTAGGCCGAAGGACCATTGTGGGGGTCCGCTCCGCACCGGGCAGGTATACCGCCGCGATGGTCTGAGCGAACCAGGTTGTGCCAGCCACACGCGGCAGCCGGGAAACGTCTTCCAGGAGCGCGCCTCGCCGGCCGGGTCGCCGACGCGCGCTTTGCTCACCGGAAAACCGGTCGGGCCGTGTTGCCGGCGCGACAGACGGCATCCGCGGGTGGCGGCTTGCGGGGAAAAATGTATCCGCACTGCAGGGGCGTTGGAAGGGCCGGGAGCTCCGTGGATCAGCCGAACTGAGGCTCACCGGCCACAGGAAGGTCGAGCACGAAGTAGAAGCGGGTCCCGTAACCGGGCGCAGTCTCTACTTGCAGGGCGGCACCCATGGCCTCGACCAGCTTGCGACAGATCGAAAGGCCCAGCCCCGAGCCGGAAAAGGCGTATTCTCCGGGCTTGTGGCGGCGGCGGAAGGGCTCGAAGAGCGTCGCCATCGACTGTGGAGGAATTCCGCGCCCAGTGTCGCGCACGGAGAACTCGATGGAACGATCAGTGTGTTGGACCGTGGTCAGCTCCACGAAACCTTCACCGGTGAATTTGAGCGCGTTGGTGGTAAGGTTCAGCAGCACACGGCTCAGGGCTACTGGATGGCCGATTCGGAAGTCAACCGCGGGCGAAGTCAGCCGCACTACGAGATTCTTCTCCTCGGCAATGGGCTGGACAATATCGCGCACCGATTCCAGGATGTCGGTGACTGAGAACGGAATGGGATCCAGATCGACGAGGCGGTCGCCGCCGCGCGCCAACTCGATGACATCGCTGGCCACCGAGCTCAAGCCAAACGCTGCGCTGTAGATCAGCCCTAGCTGCCGCTCCTGCACCGCGTTCACCGCCCCGCTCCGGCCGCGTTGTAGCGTCTCGGCCAGAAAGAGAATGGAAGTAAGCGGCGAGCGAAGGTCATGTGCCACTTCCACCACCAGCTCCAGGCCGTCGGGCCCGGAGAGTCGGTCGGTAAAGTGCTGCGACCAGTCGGCCTCGAGATGCTGAGCTATGCGCTCGATGGCGTTGAGGACCTGCAGCAGCTGAGTTGAGTCGGAGGCGGACAGCGCTGCCACCCGCTCCAGAAAGGCCGTACGAATGAGGCTGAGCCACCGGCGGGACAGAGCGTTGCGGGGTACGGACGTGGTATCCGCCGGCTGGCCCGAGGCTTCCTGCCGGATGGCGGTGCACAGCTGGGCCAGATGGGCGGTTGCCTCTTCGACTCCAGAGGCGTGCTGCAGGACCCGCTCCCATTCCGCCTCGGCCCAGAGCACCGCCTCCCGCAATGCGTCCCAGATCGCCGGCGCAAGAGAGCCGCCGCTCGGCCCGTTCGGGTCCCACGCCCGTGCGGACCCGGAGGCTTCCTGCATGACCCGCCGGCGCTCTCCAGTCGAACCGGTGAGCGCAATCTCAGGTGTCACGCAGTCGATCCCGAGGTCTCGTCCCTCTGGAATTCGTGTTTGTCCATCAGGCGGTATAAAGTAGTGCGGTCGATGCTCGCCAGACGGGCCGCCTTGGACATGTTCCCCCCGGCTCGGTTGATCAAACGAGTCAGGTACTCCTTCTCGAATTGCACCACCACGCGATCCTTGGCGGGATGGTACGCTTCGTCCATGACTCCTGGCGGGGTGACGCTTTCGGCCGGCCATTCCGCACCCTCGTCGTATACCGGGATGTCGTTTGGCTGGATAGTCTGATCCGGCTCGGCCAGCACTGCGACATGCTCGATGACGTTCTGAAGCTCACGAACGTTGCCTCGCCAGGGACGGGAACGCAAGAAGCCCACACTCGCCTCACTCAGGCGGGGAACCCGGTCACCCATCTGGCGGTGCCGCTGCCAGTAGTAGGTAAGGAAATGATTGGCGAGGAGGGGGATGTCCTCGAGGCGCTTCCGCAGTGGCGGCAGTTTTATAGGAACCACGCGGAGCCGATAAAAAAGGTCGCCCCGGAGCACCCCTTGGTCGACCGCCTCCTGGGGCTCACGATTGGTGGCGGAAATGAAGCGAACGTCAACCACCGCGTCCTGGGTCTCACTGCCCACCCGGCGCACCACCCCGTCCTGAATGACCCGGAGAAGCTTGGCCTGCAGCGGCATGGTCATTTCCGTCAATTCGTCGAGAAAGAGCGTGCCGCCGTTGGCGGTTTCCAGGAGACCCGGCTTGTCACGGTCGGCGCCGGTGAACGCCCCCTTCTTATGCCCAAACATTTCCGACTCCAGCAACGGCTCCGGCAGTGCCGCACAGTTGATGGGTACCAGGGCGCGCCCAGCCCGGCGGCTGTTCTGATGTATGAACTGGGCAATAACCTCCTTGCCGGTCCCGCTCTCGCCACTGATGAAGACCGATGCATCGGTAGCGGCCACTTTGCGGGCCAGATCCACGGCCTTTCGGAATAGTGGTGCGATGCCGATCAGAGCGATCTTGTCGCTATGGCCGTTCTGCTTCATAAGCTGCACGCGCAGGTCCTGGGCCTCGCGGGACATCATCACGGCATGCGATGCACGGCCGATCAGCACTTGCAGATGGGTGGCTGAGAAAGGCTTCGGCAGGTAGTCCCAGGCACCGGCGCGAAGTGCCTCAATGCTGCTGGTAACGCTGGGATTACCGGTCATGACTACGACGATTGTGTCCTTATATGCTTCCAACGTAGACTGGAGGATCTCGAGGCCGGAAACCTGCGACATATAGAGATCCACGAGGATGACATCGAACTTGCGCCGGCGCACCGTTTCCAGGGCCTCCTCACCCCGGCCGATCAGCGTAACGTTGTACCCATCCATCTGCAGGACGCTGGCGCAGCTCTCACGCAGGGTCCGCTCGTCATCGACAACGAGGACCCGGATGCTCGCCTTCACCTCGCTGGGAATGGAAAGGGGATCGCGCGCCATACTGTCGGAGCCGGCTGGAATCTTCCGGTCTTGCTGAGCGAGAGGATTGACCATCCTGCAGACTCCCGGGGGGACCGCGCTGCGCGGTCAGTTTAACTCAGACCTGACTCATGCTGAGCCAGCTGGGCAGTTCACCGACCGGCGGCGAGCTCCGCTCTCCGCAGTCGCTACAGGGCACAGTAGCTTTTCTACCACAGAGTGACGCTTTTGTCAAGCAGGTGAGGACTGGCAGCCACAGCGCCAATCCGGCAGAGCTGGGTATTCGTAGGTTGACCCCTACAACTGTCTCAGGTTGGGGTCAGATAGGGTAGGTAAGCGGGGTTTGCTCGAATCCACGGACCTGTTCGGTATTACTGTCGCGTTTCAGGTCCCGCAACGCGGTTGTGGCGCGTAGCAGAAGCTCAACGGCATCCACTGGAGACTCGGCGAAGTCCGGCACAGCGCAGTAGCCGGCCTTTACCCGTAGCGACCGCTCCCCACCCCGCACCGGAACGGTCGAGGACTCGATGCTACCCCCGAGCCGGCGGACCAGGCGCAGCACACCTTCGGTTCCAGTGGCCGGGGCGATGACAGCAAACTCCGATTGTCCGAGACGGCCTATGGCATCGGAGGAGCGTCCTACTCGCTTCAACAGCTTGCCGACCTGCTCCGCGATCCGCTGTAGCTCTTCGTCCGGCGACTCACCCTCAGCCGCTCCTTGTGGCTCAGGGGCAAAGACCACGCAGGCGAGGGGATCGCGCCGCCGGAATGCGTCGGCGCCGATCTCGTGAGCCCGGCGAGAAAGCCCTCTCATGTTGTATAGACCAGTTCCCGGATCCAGGAGACTCTCATCTCGAAGAGCGTCGACCTCGCGCTTACTCTGCAGGAAGGTGACGAGCTTCAGGAGCAAAGCCTCTCCATCAACCGGCTGACCCAGAAACTCCCACGCACCTGCCCGGTAGGCCTCGAGGCGTTGCGTCCGCCCCGAGGGGCCTGAAGTCGTGATAATGATCGGGGTGGTTGCGCTGAAGCGAGGGTCGCTGCGGAGCTCGCGGCATACCTCGAACCCATGCAGGTCGGGCATCTGCGCATCGAGGATAATGATGTCGGGCCGAGCAGTGCGGACCCGTTCAAGGGCTTGCTGCCCGGTATAAGCCCGGACCACAGAGTACCCGCTCGGTCCCAGAATACTCTCGAGGGATCGGGCCGACCATTCCTGGTCGTTGGCGATGAGGACGAGAGGCGCGGAAGGAGCCTTTTCCCGGTTAGCCATGCGCGTTTGCCAGAGAGATGAGAAGCAAAGATAGGGGCGTCCTGGGCAGGAGAGCAGGTCTTGTGCGCCTTCCCTTCGAAGTCATAACTGTTTACCCCACAATAGGTTGCCAGTCATTCTGCGGCTCCAACAGTGAGGAATCGCGGGGAAGGCGCCACACTTTGGATGCTGTGATGCCACGGCACTTGACACCGTGCAGATTGTGGCAATCTAGCCTTGGTCGGTGTGGTTTCCCAGCAACGCCCCGGCTGGAGTCAACCGCGGGCAAGAACTTGTTCATCCGACGCAAGTCGAATAAGATGTTGCGCTTACGATCGATTATCAGGGGCACCACAGCCGAGCGGCAGCCAGCCGAATTCGCGGCTCCATACTTGAAGCTGACGGCATTCCCGAGGTCGAAGCGAACTTCTTTTGGAAGCTGACGCCGGATGCCGAGCGAATCGCTGCACCCTACACCTGTTCCACAAGATGACGTCAGCGCTGGTAACAGTGCGAACCAGGACGAGCAGTCTGATGCCGCGTCAGCGGCCAAGCTCCCCGGCGAGCTCTCACAGTTCAGCCAGCGGCTAGCGAGTTTCGGCCTTGGGGAAGCTCCAGATCCGTTGCTCACGGAGTTACGCCCCCCAAGCAAGCGGCGGCGACGCACCTGAGCATCTTTTTTTCGCGCAAGCACCAAGTGAGTGGGGTCACAGGGAACTTTCCTGGGCGGTATTAAGGTATTTCTGGAAATAACCCCGTTATAATGTCGGACGTGGCAAAGGGGCGCCAGTCGGTGGAGTCTCTGTTGCAGTCGGTGGAGTCTCTGTTGCAGTCGGTGAAGTTTCTGTTGCAGTCGGTGAAGTTTCTGTTGTTGGAAGGCACACTGTTACCGGGTCCATTTTCTTCTGCTGAGTGTGATGATGGGAATTGCAATGTCCGGAGTACGCAGTAGCCGTCCCTCACTTCCCGCAATCCAGATGGACCCGTCGCTGCCTCGCCAGCACTATCGTGACTGGAGTCAGACGGGAACATGGTACGGCCCTTCGCGCTCTTCGGAGTGGTCTCGTCGCGGGGTCAATGTAATTCTGGCGCTGGTGGCCCTGGTGGTCATGATGCCGATCATGCTCCTGATCGGGGTGCTCGTGTGGCTGACCTCGCGCGGGCCTATCCTCTACACTCAGGTGCGGGTGGGGCTCGATCGGCGTGCCCCCGCCAGCGGCTTTCAGAACCACAGACGTCAGCTCGACATGGGAGGTCAGCCGTTCACCATCTATAAGTTTCGCACCATGCGGGTCGACGCCGAGCACGCGAGCGGCGCGGTCTGGGCCCAGCAGCAGGACCCCCGCGTCACCGCTATCGGCGGTGTCCTGCGCCAGTACCGGCTGGATGAGCTGCCCCAGCTGCTCAATGTGCTCAAGGGCGAGATGAACATCGTGGGACCCCGGCCCGAGCGGCCCACCATTTTCGCCGAGCTCCGCGAGCATATCGCCGAGTACCCGTTGCGCCAGAGGGCCAAACCCGGCATCACCGGCCTGGCCCAGATCAATCACCACTACGACCGCTCGCTCGATGACGTGCGCACCAAGGTGCACTACGATCTCGAGTACATCCGCCGCCAGTCGGTGGCTGAAGACCTGCGCATCATGCTGAAGACCGTCCCCGTGATCCTGCTGCGTCGGGGGGGCTGGTAGCGCCGGTTTGCCATAGCTATTGCTTCGCAGTTCGTGGCACGCGAGCCACACTGATGCGCCAAACGGCTCGCCGTTGGTCCCGCCGAACTTTCCATGTTTCCCCCATGTTATGTATGACAACAACTTAGGAAAGGGCTGCCGACTGCCTTCGGGGGAATGGCGATTGCTAGTAAGGCGGCGACTTTGACCCTATCCTTATGGATTGCCCTGACCTGGTGAACCAGACGAGCGTGTCTTCAGCCTCTGCTAAAGCAAATACCGGCGTACCTACTCTTTCGGTGGTCGCTCCGCTCTACAACGAGGCGGAGAACGTGCGCCCATTGGTGGAGTGGATCCTTCAGGCGCTGGAGTCCTACGTGGGCACCTTTGAGGTCATCCTGGTTGACGATGGCAGCCGGGATGGGACGTGGAATGAGGTTCGGGCGGCCGCCATTGATCCGCGGATCCGCGGCCTGCGACTGGGAGCCAATGTCGGTCAGACCGCCGCAATGATGGCCGGGTTTGACAACAGCCGCGGCGAGGTCATCGTCTCGCTCGACGGCGACCTGCAGAACGACCCACGCGATATCCCCGCCCTGGTCTCCAAGCTCAGCGAGGGATACGACCTTGTTTGTGGGTGGCGCCAAAGTCGCAAGGACAAGCTGCTGCTCCGAAAAGTGCCCTCCTGGCTGGCCAACCGGCTGATCCGAGGCTTGACCGGAGTTCCCATCACCGACAACGGCTGCTCTCTCAAGGCCTACAGGCGCGATCTGCTGAGACGCATCTCCTTATACGCGGAACAGCACCGATTCATTCCGGCGCTTTCAGCCAGTGTCGGAGCCCGCATAACTGAAATGCCGGTCCGGCATCACGCGAGGCGATTCGGTGAGAGCAAGTACGGCATTTCCCGGACGTTGAAGGTCCTGGTGGATCTTATCACGCTGAAGATGATCACGACATTCCGGTCACGGCCTCTGCTGGGTTTCGGGTTGGCGGCCATCCCGGCTCTGGCGGTTGCCCTGGTGTTCGGCGGGTTCTGGCTTTTCAGTCTCACCCACTTCGGCCCGGAGAAGGCCGCGGCGCTGATTTTCCCCGGCGCGGGGCTTCTTGCCCTCGAGGTGGCCTTCTATCTCTTCATGCTCGGTCTCGTTGCCGAGGTCGCGCTCAACAGTGAACGCGGGGATGCGACTGACATTCCCAATGCGTGGGAGGTTCGTTGAACATGAGCGCACAGGGGATTCTGATGGAACCCACGTCCAGTACCTCTAACGCCCGGGCTGCCCTCGATCCGGGCCTCATCTCCGTGATCGTACCGGTGGTAGAGCGCGCCGACGCGCTGGTGGCGGTATACCATGCGTTCGCGCGTGAGCTCGAGGCTCGCCCGGAAGCGTACGAATTTATCTTCATCTTTGATGGCCGCTTTACGCCGCCGGCAGAGCTGGTGACCCTGGCTCGCGAAAATGAAGCGGTTCGCCTCCTTCGCTTCGCCCGTTCCTTCGGCGAGACGGCGGCCCTTCGATTGGGTATCGAGAAGAGCCGGGGCGATCTCGTCATCACCCTGCCCGCCTACTTTCAGGTTCAACCCGAAGGCATCCGCCTGCTGCTCGAGGCGGTATCGGGCGGTGCCGATATGGTGGTGGCCAGCCGGTCGCCCAGGCTCGACAGCTGGCTCAATCGGCTCCAGTCGCGCGCGTTCCACCGCATTGTGGGCGGCGTCTCGGAGCAGCGGTTTCACGACATGGCGTGCGGTGTTCGGGCCATGCGGCGCAGCGTGGCCGAGGCCCTCCCCCTCTACGGAGACCTCCACCGATTCATCCCGGCGCTCGCTCTCCGAGAAGGCTTCCGGGTAGAGGAGGTCTCGGTACCGCAGCATCCCGATGATGCCCGGACCCGGCTCTATCGGCCCGGCGTCTATCTGCGGCGGTTGCTCGACATCGGCACTTTTTTCTTTCTCGCCAAATTCACTGAGAAGCCGCTGAGGTTTTTCGGGCTGGTGGGCTCGCTATTCCTTGGCGCCGGTACCCTGCTCAGCCTGGTGCTCCTGGTGCAGCGGATCGTGGGCCAGGGAATAGCCAATCGGCCGGCTCTCCTGCTGGCAGTGCTCCTGCTGGCTCTGGGTGTCCAGCTGATGGGACTAGGTTTAGTGGGAGAGATAATCGTCCACCTTCGTGCGCCGCATCGGCGGGCCTACCGGGTGCGCGAACGTGCCTAGGTGGCGCCGCCTTGCGAGATGGTGTCCGTTCGGGAGAACCTTCAAGGGCCCGGGCTCCCGACTACCACGGACATGCGACGCGACATCCCTCGTCTGGCAGACACCAGGTTCGACCTCCTAATCGTTGGCGCCGGCATCTACGGCGCCTGCGCGGCTTGGGATGCGTCCCTGCGCGGCCTGTCAGTGGCAGTGGTAGACCAGGATGATTTCGGAGCGGCCACTTCGGCCAACAGCCTGAGGATCGTCCACGGCGGCCTTCGCTATCTAGCGCGGGGCGATTTCGCGCGCATGCGGGAGTCGATCCGGGAGCGCTCCGCGCTGCTCCGGATCGCCCCCGGGCTGGTGCGGCCCCTCAAGGTCCTGGTTCCCACTTACGGGCTCGGAAGCAAAGGCCGGCTGGCACATGCCGCCGCCCTGGCCTTAAACGACCTTGTGTCACTCGGACGTAACCGGCACCTGGACCAGAATCGTCTCATCCCCGGCGGGAGCGTCGTTTCCCGAGACGAGTGTCTGGGTCTGTTCCCGTGGTTTGAGTCTCACGGGTTGTCCGGAGGCGCAGTGTGGTATGATGCCCAACTCCGCCACCCGGAGCGGCTCACCCTGAGCTTCCTGCAATCTGCCGCGAGCGTTGGCGCCATACCGGTAAACTACCTCCGGGTCGATCGGCTGATGACCGGCGGCGGAATAGTGCAAGGTGCCCGCGGGACAGACCGGCTCACGGGGGCCCAGGTGGACATACGCTCTCGCGCTGTGCTGGTGGCTGCGGGACCATGGACCGGGGGTATTGTGGCAACGGCAGCAGGCAGTGGGCAAGGCAGGGCGGCGCGGAGATGGGCACTGGCCGTCAATATGGTTGTGGCCCGCCCCCTGTCTACCGTTGCGCTAGGGGTTCAGGCCCGGAGCGGGCGTTTGCAGGACCCAGTGTGCGGG
>JACCRS010000027.1 GCA_013813435.1 Gemmatimonadales bacterium | reverse complement strand
CCTCGCCGGTGGCGGTCGGGAGGTCCACCGCCAGGTCGCCCTCGGCAACCTCGGCCGCGCCCTTTGTCAGGCGCTCCAGGGGGCGCACAATGAGGAGAGCAAGGCGGTAGGCAATCGCGGTGACGCCGAGTAGCAGGACCGCCGCGATTGCCAAGGTGAGGTCTCGGAACCGGCGGACTTGGTCGTACGCGGCGTCCACCGGGATCTCGGCCAGAACGGCCCAGCCTACCCGCGGAACCCCCTTGAGGCTGCCGAACACATCGACGCCGGACACGCTCTCGTAGGTGAGGATGGCGCCTTCTCTTTTCACGAGCCGTTGGAAGACCGTCGGCTTGAGGGTAACCCGCATCAGGTCGGAGGAGCTCGCAAGGGAGCTGACGATCAGGTTCCCTCCACTGCTCACGAGGTAGACCCGCCCCGACGTTCCTGGAGCAAAGGTCCGCAGCCCTTCCTCCGCGCCCCGCAGGTTCAGCCTGGCGGCGAGCGCACCCACGATTCGCCCATCGGCGCGCTGCACCGGCACCGCAACCAGGAGGATCCCCTTGGCGAGCGACTTATCCCACAACGCCTCGCCCACGAATGCGTTGCTGGCACTCAGCTCACTGCCCCAGTCTCGGGGAAGCCGGAGCGGGCGGGGCCGGCTAGCGCTGCTCGCCACCATGCGCCCTGCTGGATCCACAACGATGAGCTCCTCGTAATCAGTGAACCGCTCTCTTACCGAGTTGAGGTAGTCGCTGAGCCGGGTTCGGGTTCGGGCAGATGATCCTCGGGGCTTCCCTGCCAGGTTCTCGGAGACCTCATAGGAGCTGGCGAAAACTCGCAGATCATACAGGCGCTCCTTAAGCCACACATCCATCTCGCGCGCCGTCTGGGCGCTAGCGCTCAGAAGCTCCTGTGAGATCTTCTCTTCCAGAGCCCGCCGATTTTGGGTGTAGGATATCCACGCGGTCAATCCGGACGGGATCAACGTGACCAGGAGGGCAAACGCGAGGATCTTGCTCCGGACAGTATCCAGGCGGAAGAAGCGGCGCAGCGGGGAGATATGGTTTGCCAGGACGTTCAACCTCACCCCCACGGAAGCTTTTGGAAACCCATGGTCGACACTGACAAGCGGGCTGGAATTTCGATTCGGCCTGCTGGGGCACGTGGACAGCAACCCGGTGCCGGGAAATTCTTAGCAGATCCTACGCCATGAATTATCCCCTGTGCTGGCAATGCGATAGCCGGCGAGACCGGGCTCAGCCACTGTGGGCTGCGGAAATTCTGGCAGTTTCCGACGCCGACCGGCAACTTCTCTGAGGAGATTCGGGTGCCATAGTTGTGTCTCGCGCCCAGCTCATGCAAATTCCTTTTTCCGATCCAGGCTCCGATACTGAATCGCCTCGCTGACATGGGCCGTGGTAAGCTCCGCAGCCTCCGCGAGGTCGGCTATGGTTCGCGCGATCTTGAGCACCCGATGGTAGGCCCGCGCCGACAGGTTCAAGCGTGCTACCGCCTGACGCAGCACCGACTCCACCGGCTCACTTAGCCGGCAGTGTCGCCTCAGGTCTCGCGCGGTCATGTGGGCATTGGCGTACACTCCCCGTTGCTCCCGGAAACGGACCCGCTGGATCGCTCGTGCCCGCTCCACCCGGTTCCGAATGGTGGCGCTGCTTTCTCCGGACTGCTCGCTGGTTAGATCCCGGTAAGCCACCGCAGGAACCTCCAGATGAATGTCGATGCGATCGAGCAGAGGGCCGGAAATCCGGGAACGGTACCGTTCAATAGAGAGGTGCCCGCAACTACAGGGGTGGGTTGGATCGCCAAAGTAGCCGCACGGGCAAGGGTTCATTGCCGCAGCCAACATGAAGCGGGCGGGATAGGTCAGGCTCATCGCGGCCCGGCTGAGCGTCACCACCCCGTCTTCCAGCGGTTGTCGAAGGACCTCCAGCACGTTTCGCCGGAATTCGGGTAGCTCGTCGAGGAACAGCACTCCGCTGTGCGCGAGGCTGACTTCCCCCGGACGGGGAGAGGAGCCTCCGCCGATCAAACCGGCATCGCTGATGGTATGATGGGGCGAGCGGAACGGCCGTTGAGTGAGCAAAGAAACGCCCGATGGCAGGGTCCCGGCCACGCTGTGGATCTTGGTGGTCTCCAACGCCTCGTCCAGGATCATCGAGGGAAGGATTGTTGGAAGCCGACGAGCCAGCATGGTCTTCCCTGCTCCCGGCGGTCCGATCATCAGGATATTGTGCCCGCCGGCAGCGGCCACCTCGAGCGCGCGTTTGGCAGCTGCCTGGCTCCTGACATCGGAAAAGTCGGTATCGTTGCACGCTGGGTCGGCCATGAGTGCGGCCACGTCTGCCCTGGAGGGAGAAATCGGCTCAGTGCCACTGAGATGGGCACACACCTCCAGCAGCGTGCGCGCTCCGCGCACGTCGAGTCCTTCGACGACCGATGCCTCAGGGAGGTTGGCGTGAGGAAGCAGGACGCCACGAAATCGTGCGTTTCGCGCGGCGAGGGCCATGGAAAGGGCACCCCTGACCGGCCTGAGATCTCCCTCGAGCCCGACCTCGCCGAGTACTGCATGATCACGCAGCAGCTCCTCAGGCAGCTGACCACTCGCTACCAAAATTCCGAGCGCGATCGGCAGATCGAAGGCCGAGCCGTCTTTCCGAATATCAGCGGGGGCAAGGTTGACCGTGATGCGCCGGAGAGGAAAAGCAAATCCCGCGTTCGCCAGAGCCGCACTGACGCGTTCGCGCCCCTCCTTAACCGCACCATGGGGAAGTCCGACGGTAGAGAAGGAAGGCAGGCCGTTGGTTATGTCGACTTCCACGTCCACCGGATAGGCGTCGATCCCAAGGACGGCGGCCGAGCGGATTCGGGCAAGCATGGAATTCGAGAGCTCCCAGACTGGGGCTCGCAACATACCCGGGCCAATTCGGGTCACCCGTACCAGAGCATCGCAGAAGTGGACCAAAACCTGCAGCAGATCCTGCCCGGCGCCGGTGATCCGGTGCCGGTCGCGGCGGAGTTACCCCCAGCCCACGCCGCCGCGAAGGTTCAGATCCGGAGCCCCACATGAGTCGGTTGTTCCTTGGCGGCCTTCTATTCCTGGGATTGGGTGCGTGCGCTGCTCCACGCGCCGCGGGCGCGCCGCTCGCACCGCTCGGCCGCGCCTGGGCTGTCCCCACGCTGGGACTTTATCAGGAATGGTGGGACAAAACGGTGGCCTGCTCCGGACGGCAGGGACAGATGAGTGCCGTAAGTTTTTACGCCGTCGATGCGCCCTCCGGCGCGATCGAACTGGCCGGCGATACGGCCCATGCCTGGTGGGTGCGGGAAGGCAACCGAATCTACCTTCCGGCCAATGCGCTGAGCCAGGAGTGGCTGGTGCGTCATGAAATGCTGCATGCACTCCTGCAGCGCGGCAGCCACCCCTCCGAAGTATTCGTGGAAGCGTGTCACGTCGCCTCAGCCGCAGTATGGCGGGATTCCAGCCTGAGCCACGATCCGGGAAATCCCTCGGGGAATTGATCAACGTTGGAAGAGGCCACGGTGTTAGCATCGGCGGCCCTCATCTTGCTGCCTGACTACCTGTTCGCATGCGTAGCCCGCACCCCTATTCCCAAGGGGAGTGGCATCCGGCAGACCTTCTGGCATTTCGCGGGGGCAATTCGACATGGTTGGACCTTCTGCTAGAGCGCGCTGGGGTAGCCTCCTGGCCATCCTGCTGCTCTCGATAATCAGTGGAGGCTGGTTGCTCCGCCGGAAGGCGGCCCCCGACGGGACTGTCTACCAGCAGGCCCGCTTGTTCGAAAACGTCGTGGCCTCGATCCACGACCACTACATCGACCCACAGGGAGAGGGAGACCTCTACCAGACTGCCGCCAAAGCTTTGGTGGCCTCATTGCAGGATCCCTACGCTGAACTTCTCACCCGCGAGAGCTACCGCCAATACCAGCGGCAGATGTCAGGCACCGAAGTCGACGTCGGCCTGACCTCGGATACCCGAACCGCTTCCGCACGCACCAAACTGGGACCGGGTGACGAAGTATTGAGTATCGACGGTAAAAGCACTCGCGGCTGGTCTGCACGTCGGGTGGAGGAGGCGCTCTCGGCCGGGTCGGGAGCCATCGTCACCGTTGTAGTTCGCCCCAAAGGGTCCGACATTCCGGTGGTGCGGAAGCTCACCCGAACGGTGGTGCACGTTCCCGCCACTTCGCAGGGAATTCTCCTCGAGGGCGGCGTGGGCTACGTGGAGCTCCGAAGAATCAGTGACGGCGCGGCTGCAGAGCTTCGCCAGGCTGTGGACCGGCTTGTTGCCGAAGGAATGACTTCCCTGGTACTCGACCTCCGCGGAGATCCAGGCGGGCTCATCAACGAAGGCGTCCGGGTGGCTAGCCTGTTTTTGAAGACGGGCGACACCGTGGCGTTCTCGCGGGGGCGCTCGCGCCAGCATTCGAAGGTTTATTTAGCCGGAACTTCCGGCGGTTGGAGAGGGCTTCGACTGGCAGTCCTGATTAACCACGGAACGGCAAGCTCCGCGGAACTGATTGCGGGAGCCCTACAGGATCACGACCGTGCAGCTATACTGGGGACGCCGAGTTTCGGTAAGGGAGTTCTTCAAACCACCTACCCTCTCGGCGACGAGATCGCGATCAAGCTGACCACTGCCCGCTGGTTCACGCCGAGCGGCCGTACGGTTCAGCGTCCCAAGCCGGATTCGGAGGGGGCGCCAGGCAACCGAACCCCGGCTCAGCTCCCGCAGGTACTGCGCACCGTCTCGGGACGCCCCATTCATGACGCGAGCGGCATCCTTCCCGACCTTCCGGTACGAGGGATCCCGCGTTCGGACACCGAACGGGCGCTGCTGACCGCACTGGGCGAGGATCTCACCGTGTTCCGGGCAGTTCTGTCGGATTACGCCGCCGAGGTAAAGAGGACCGGTGCACCACGCTCGGAATCCTTCCGGGTCACCCCGGAGATGCGGGACCAGATCTTCGAGCGGCTTGAGCAGAACGAAGTGGAGCTGCCGCGCAGCACTTACGACGGTGCCGCCGGCTACGTGGACGAGCAGCTGGGATACGAGATCACGCGAGCGGCGTTCGGTGCCGTGGCGGAAGCCAGGCGGCGGGCGCTGTCGGATCGCCAGATGCAGGCGGCGGTACGGCTACTGCTTCGGAGCAAGACACAGGAGCACGTGCTGACCGTGGCCCAGGCGGAACGCGCGCGAGCCGTCCGCTAGCTCAGGACGGCAGCCTCACCGTCACGAGGGTGCCCCGTTCCGACTCACTCGCCACTTCGACCCGTCCTCCCCAACTGTCAACCAGCCGCCTTACGATTGCCAGGCCCAATCCCGACCCGCTGGTGGTGGTCGAGAAGCGGGGCTCGAACACGCGCGGTAGCAAGTCGGCCGGAATACCTGCTCCATCGTCGGCAACCCGGATGAGGGCTGGTCCCACCGAGACTCGAACCAGCGTCGCGCCCGCATTCCGCGCGTTCTCGAGCAGGTTTACCACCACCTCCTTCACCTCATCCGCCCGCGCTGCCCCGGTTGCACCTGCTGCAACCTCCAGACGGACCTCGCAGCCTTCCTCAGCCAGGCGATAGAGCTGGACCACTTCTCCAACCGTTGTTCCCAGATCAATCCGATCCAGTGGCTGACGCAGGTCAGCAGGGGCCGCAAAGCGGCTGAACGCCCTGGCGATTGTGTCCAGGCGGTCGATCTCACCCAGAATTCGCTCCGCCGTCTCTTCCAGGGTGCGGTCGAACTCGCCCCTGCGCTCACGATAAACTCGGCGAAGGTGCTGCATACCGAGCCGCATGGGCGTGAGCGGGTTCTTGATCTCGTGGGCCACCTGTCTAGCCATTTCGCCCCAGGCCAGCACCCGCTCGGCCCGTGAAACGTCGGTGACATCGTTCAGTGCCATGACTACGCCTCTAACTTCCGGCCCCAGAGAGGCGAGCTGCAGCGTCAGCCGGCGTCCTTCCACCTCGAGCTCCGCCGTGCCGTCCAGCCGGGGATTCTCGAGGAATCGTCGCACGGCGTCTGTGAGGGGTGCCCAGTCGCTCGACAGGCGGTCCAGAAAGGGCTGTCCCTCCTCGAGCTGCGTCCCCAGCAGGTCGACTGCCTGCCGGTTGGCGATGAGGACCCTGCCTCTCGGGTCCATACCTACCACTCCGGTAGCTACTGTGGCGAGGACGGCGGCCGTGCGCCTTCGGGCTTCCTCCAATGCACTCTGGCTCGAG
>JACCRS010000246.1 GCA_013813435.1 Gemmatimonadales bacterium | reverse complement strand
GATATGGCCGGTGGAGGCGGAAACGCACGAGGGGAGCTCTCGAACGAGCCCAATGTGGTTCCGATGATCGACATCCTGCTGGTACTGCTGATCATATTCATGATTACGCAACCACTCTCCCGGATGGCGCTCGACGTACAGGTACCGCCGCCGGACACGCCGACGGTCAACAAGAACCCGCCCAGTCAGATCGTGCTGGAGCTCAATGACGACGGTGGGTACGCGATCAACGGACAGCCGGTGCCGAAAGACCAGCTGGACACCCAGATTCACGCGATCTACGATGCGCGTCCGGCCAAGCTGCTCTTCATCAAAGCGGGGCAGAACAGGATCTATCAGGACGTGATCGACGCCATGGATGTCGCTCGTGGGGCCGGCGTGCAGATCATCGGCTTTACTCCGAAGGAAGCGGACAAGAAGGCTGCGCCTGCGGCTGCGGCTGGTACGTAGAGGGAAGTATTGGGGCGAAGCTCATGATACGCGCGGGGACCTTGCGGTCCCCGCGCGTGCTTTCCGGACCCGGTGCGGCGTCTCTGGGGGAAGAGTCCCTTGAAGCCTGCTGTCTATCTTTGGGCATGATCCAACATCTTGTACCGAGGCGTGTACGCGGCCACCAGTCACTCCGAACCTGAGAATTCCCGGCGCACCGCTCCGCTACGGCGGTCTGGCGCTGTCGGTTATTCTGCACGGGCTGCTCATCGCGCTGGTGGTGGTGCGGGGCGAGCGGTTGTGGAGCCGGACTCCAATGCCGGGAGATCCAAAGCTGCCGGGAAACAGTTCCGCTGGCGGTGGCGGGGGAAGCAGGGTGGCGTATATTACGCTGCCTTCGCTCCCACGGGCTGAATCACCTCCGCAGTTCACGGTTACGATACCGGTTCCTCCGCCTACTAAACCGGCGCAGACAGCGATGCCGGTGCCGGAGCAACTGGTTGAGGTGCGGCCCGAGATAGCGGAGACCGCCGCAGTGGCACCCCCCGTAGACACGGCGCCTGCCAGCCGCGAGGGGAGCACTGGAGCTGGTACGGGCGGGAGCCGCGGAGCAGGGACCGCGGCCGGCGCGGGGGTCGGAGCAGGGCCAGGCGCCGGAACCGGAGCTGGTGTCGGTGGTGAGGGTGGGACCATGCGGCCGCCAGAGCCGCGTGACATGTCTTTTCCGTTCGATGCGCCGCCGAAGGAGCTTCGCGGCATATCACTGAACGTAACGTTCTGGGTCCGATCCGACGGTCGGGTTGAACGCCATCAGGTGGAGCCCCAGATTAGAGACCGGAAGTATGCCAGGAAGTTCGACGAGATAATGCGCGAGTTCCGCTTCACGCCTGCCCGCGCACCCAATGGGTCCCGGGTGGCGGGCACAATCACAATATCCGTTACCCTACCCGGCAAGAGCAGCTCCTAGACGGCTGCCTGCTATCTCAACCGCCCACTCGACCAGCCGCACGGCCGAGCGACAGGCGGTTCCACGCTTTCGAGGGTCTATGAGCCGGCTGTTTCTCCGGAAATCCGTCCAGGACTGTGAAGATGATATCCGGGAGCGCGGCGGGCTTCGGCGCTCTCTCAACAAGTGGCACCTCACGGCCCTCGGCGTTGGGGCTACGATCGGCGCGGGCATCTTCGCGACCACCGGCACAGCGATCGTGGGAGACCCGCTCCGGCCGGGGGCAGGGCCGGCTATCGTAATCTCTTTCCTGCTAACGGCGATGACCTGCGGGTTCGCGGCGCTGTGCTACGCCGAGTTCGCGGCCATGGTGCCGATCTCAGGCTCGGCGTACACCTACGCCTATGCTTCGCTGGGTGAGCTGGTTGCCTGGATCATCGGCTGGGATCTGATCATCGAGTACGCGGTCGGGAATATCGGAGTAGCGATTGGATGGTCGGGTTACTTCCGCGAACTGCTGACGCACTTCGGAGTTTCGCTGCCGGCTTGGCTGGCGACTGATTATCGCTCGGCACACATGGCGGTGGACGCGGTGGCCTCCGGAGCAGTGGATGCCTCGAGTATTTATCTGGCCTCTGCCCTGGCCACCGCACCGCAAATCTTTGGCTTTCCGTTCATAGCAAATCTGCCTGCGTTCCTTATAGTCCTGCTGATCACTGTGGTGCTGGTGATCGGCATCCGTGAATCCGCCAATTCGAACACTGCCATGGTGGTGCTCAAGATCGCCGTGATTCTCTTCTTCTGCGCGGTGGGTGCCACCCTGATCAAGCCCGTGAACTGGAGCGATCCCGCGATGGGGGGATTCGCTCCTAACGGATGGGCGGGGATCAGCGCCGGCGCGGCTATCATCTTTTTCAGCTACATCGGATTCGACGCCACATCCACTGCCGCCGAAGAGGCCAAGGATCCTGCGCGAGACATGCCCTTCGGCATCATCATGAGCCTGATCGTGTGCACCGTGCTGTACATCGTTCTGGCGCTGGTGATGACCGGGATGGCGCCGTGGACCAAGCTGGGCACACCCGAACCTATGGTCACTGCTTTGGCGCTTGCCGACGGCTCACCCAGGCTGCTGTCGATCTCGCGGCTCATAGTATCGCTGGGCGCCGTCATCGCCATGAGCAGCGTGCTTCTGGTCTTCCAGCTGGGACAGCCACGAATCTTCATGTCCATGGCGCGGGACGGGCTGCTGCCGCCGTTTCTGGCCAAGGTTCACCCGCGCTTCAAGACTCCCTATGTAGGCACGATCATGACCGGGCTGTTCGTGGCAACTTTCGCTGCGTTCGCGAACATCGCCGAGGTGGTGGACCTTACCAACATAGGTACCCTGTTTGCCTTCGTACTGGTTTCTGCGGGGGTGCTGGTCCTGCGGCGGCTGGAGCCGGACCGCGTCCGGCCGTTTCGAGCACCGTGGGTTCCGTTCACCCCAATCGCGGCGATTCTGGCTTGCCTTTACCTGATGCTCCAGCTTCCCCGGCTCACCTGGATTCGCTTCGGCATCTGGCTGGCGATCGGTTTGGTGATCTACCTGTTGTACGGCATCAGAAACAGCAGGCTCCAGCGAGTAGCTCGGGGAGGAAAACGCTAGGCCGAGCTGGTCGCGGAGGCGGCGAGCCGGAGGGCCCCAACCACCGCATCTACGGCGGTATCGACAGTCTGAAAAGCGGGCTCCTCCGCCAGTTTGGCCAGTAGAGTCTTACGAAGCCGTTGCTCGGGACCGAGCAGCCCTCCGGTCACCGCCACGGGCACGGGCGGAGTGAGCTTCATCTTCGGGAGCAGGCAGAGAGCGAGCTGCGAAAGCTCACGGGCCGCGTAGTCGGTAATGCCCTGCGCCAGCTGGTCGCCGTCGGCCGCCACGGCCAGCACGTGAGGAGCCAAAGCCGCGACTTCCGCCGGCGATGCAGTGGCAGCCCAGCGCACCAGCTCGTCGAAATCGGAGCTTCGGGTTGCCCGAAGTACGCGGTCGCTGAGAGCAGTCTTGGGGCTGCGGGCGTCCACGGCCCGGCTGACGGCGCCGAGGGCGGCCCGGCCAATCGCGTAACCGCTTCCTTCATCCCCCATTTGCCAGCCGTACCCGCCGATCCGATGCCGCTTCCCCGCGTTGTCGCGGCCTACCGCCACACTGCCGGTGCCGGCGCTCACCACGATTCCAGGGCCGTCGCTGAACGCTGCCGCCAGGGCGATCTCGATGTCGGTGGTCACTACCACGGTCGCCGCAAGATTCTCCGATCGCAACGCTTTCCGAAGCTCCTCTCGCTCCGGCTCCCGGCCCGCGCCGGCGGCGCCCACTACCAGCACGTCTCCCGCCAGTCGACCGGCGGCTGACAGCGCCCGCCTCACGACCTCCGTGATGGTCGTAGCGGCCACAAGCGCGCGACCCGGCCGCACGGCGCCCCCGGAACCGTCCGCTCGGCCCAGGATCTTGTCGTCTTCCGCGACCGCAACCGCGGTTTTGGTTCCGCCGACGTCGGCGCCGATCAGGATCTTTGCCATCAGTACACCTCAGGGAAACCTGAAAATCCGTTCATCCGTGGCTGCTGTTTCTAACGCCGTGCGGAAGATAGCTGAGGGCCACCCCAGTGCAGACGGCGAGAAGAGTGCCGAGCGGGACATACCACGGCCAGGCGAGTCGGCCTGCTGGTGCCAGCCACCCGAACGCGGCGTGGTCTGATAGCGGGTTGGCGAACACAACCAGCAGCATCGTGATCACGGTGACGGCGACCGCCCCGACCACATCGCGACCCTCGGCCCGCCGCCACACCGCCAGCAGATAGGTGCCGAGGAGTGCGCCGTAAGTAATCGAGGCGATGGAGAGCGCCAGCACCACAACAGGTGTGTCGGTGCCGCTGGCATAGAGATAGAAGAAGAGCGCACCGGCGATGAGGCTCAGCCCCCACAAGGCGGAGAAGAGTTTCCCTACCCGGAGCAGATGTGACGGGTCGCGGCGGCCGGTCCAGCCGGCATACAGGTCGTGGGTCATGGAGGACGCCAGCGCGTTGATCGAGGAGCTTATAGTGCTCATGGCGGCCGCGAGGATTCCGGCAACGACGAGGCCGGCAAGGCCCCTGGGCAGGTGATCCAGGATGAAGCGTGGGAAAATCTGGTCGGCAGGCAGTTCTTTCGGCGCCAGCCCCGCCGCCCAAATTGCCACTCCTACCAGGAGGAACAGCAGGAACTGAAGCACCACCACCACCCCCGATCCGATGAGCGCCAGGCGAGCAGCCGCAAGCGAACGGGTTGCCAGCAGGCGCTGGACGATCAGATGATCGGTTCCATGGGAGGCCGCGGAGAGCATGGCCCCGCCGATAACGCCGCCCACGAGAGTGTAGGGAAGGCTGAAATCCAACCTCGTATCGACCATTCTGAGCTTGCCTGCGGATCCGGCTGCAAAGAACGCGTTCTGTGCGCCGCCGGCCATCTCCCAAGCAATCAGCAGTGCCGCCACACCGCCTGCGAGGTAGACCGCCAGCTGGACGACATCAGCCCAGACCACGGCTTTCAGTCCTCCGAACCAGGTGTACACGAGAGTGACACAGCCCATCGCTATGATCGCCGCCGGGATATTCCATCCGGTAATCAGCGCCAGAGGAATCGCGCCGGCGAAGATGCGTACCCCATCGCCCAGGAAGCGGGTTATGAGAAAGACCACCGACACCAGGCGCCGGGTCGTAACGCCAAACCGGGACTCGAGCCGGGCATAGGCGGTTTCCTGATCTCCGCGAAAGTATCCCGGCAACAGCCAGAGCGAAACTCCGATGCGGCCGATAAGGAACCCGAAGGTCAGCTGGAGGAATGTGAGGTCGCCGCGCGCGCCGATGCCCGGCACCGAAATCACGGTTAACGCGGAGGTCTCGGTTGCCACGATCGAGAGGAGAATCGCCCAAGCGGGAAGGTTGCGTGCACCCAGGAAGTAGTCACCGGCCGTCTCTTGTTGGCGGGTGGCCCAGAACCCGATGCCGAGGGTCACGGCGAAGTACAGCGCGACGACTATGAGATCGAGAGTGCTCAAGACCGTCAGCGGTGAGCGGGGATCGGAGAACGAGAGGTAGGACGCAACAAGGGCGGCCAGATGAGAGATTCTCTCACGGCCGCCCCGCTCACCGCTTACCGCTTACCGCTTACCGCTTACGTCGTTCAAGCCGTAAAGCTGCTGCCGCATCCGCAGCCGCCGGTGGCGTTGGGATTGCTGAAAGTGAAGCCGGAGCCCTGCATGGAGCTTACGTAGTCAACCGTGATGCCGGTGAGGTACTGCGCGCTGAAGCCGTCCACGAATACCCGGACACCGTTTACCTCGGCAACCATGTCATCATCGAGCGCCCGCTCCTCGATGTTCAGACTGTATTTGAAGCCGGAGCAGCCACCCGGCAGCACGCTGACGCGAAGACCCGCGCTTTCGGCCGGAACCTGCTCCTGGGCGATAAACTTCTGCACCTCTTCAGCGGCCCGGGCCGTGATAACGAGCGAAAACCCTGTGGCGGGGGCTTGCTGGTCGATGCCGGTCATTCAGGACTCCTCTGGTTGCCCTGAGAGGGCAAAACCGGTTTGGGGGAGCACTTTACCCTTTCAAACCTAACTTGGAGCCCGGGCCGGTGTCAACGTGGGCCGCCAGCTGCGCATCAGCACGCAAGTTGCGTTGTATCAACAGGAAAGCCCCAATCGAGACCGCCCCGTAAATCAGTCCCCGGAGCCTGCTGCCGACCAGCAGATCCCCCAGCGAAACCACGGCACAGTAGACCGCAACCAGCCCGGCAATCCAATTAA
>JACCRS010000234.1 GCA_013813435.1 Gemmatimonadales bacterium | reverse complement strand
GCTCGGGAGGCGCGGCGCCGCCCGGCGGCGCAAAGAGCGCGGTATCGGCCCCCACCCCGGCGAGAGCGGTCCCACGCCCTCCGATGACCTCGGCCGACGGCTTGCTGAAGGGCGTGCCCGCCTCGCCGGGGGTTGCGATCGGCCGTGTGTTCCAGCTCCGCCATGACGACGAGGTGCTGCAGGAGCGCGCGGCGGATCCGAGCCACGAGCGGCGCGCGCTAGACGCCGCGATCGCCGCCGCGCATCTCCAGCTCGAGGCGCTGCAGGCGCGACTCGCCACTGAGGCGGACGCCGACCGGGTCGCGATCTTCGCGGCACACCAGGAGCTGCTGGAAGATCCCGAGGTGCTCGACCCCGCGGCCGAGCAGATCCAGGGTGGCGCGACGGCCGGGTACGCGTGGCGGCAGGCGTACACGCAGCAGGCGGAGAGGCTGCTTGCGCTCCGCAACGAGCTGCTCGCCGGGCGCGCCACCGACCTGCGCGACGTTGGCCGGCGCGTGCTCCATCTGCTGGTGGGCCGCGACGGCGCGCCGCACGACTTGCCGCCGGACTCGATCATCGTCGCAGAGGACCTTGCGCCGTCCGACGCCGCGTCGCTGGACCGCACCCGGGTGCGGGGATTCTGTACCACGATGGGTAGTGCCACGTCCCACGTCGCCATCCTGGCGCGCGGGCTCAACATTCCCGCCGTCGCCGGCATCGACCCGCGCGTGCTCGACGTCCCTGCCGGAACCCGGGTCGTCCTGGACGGAGACGCCGGAACGCTTCATCGCGAGCCGTCGGCGGCCGAAGAAGCGAAGATCGTGCGGCGGCAGGAATCCTCGGCCCGCCAACATGCGGCGGAGCTCGCGGCCGCTGCGGAACCGGCCGTCACTCGCGACGGGCATCGGGTGGAGATCGTCGCGAATATCGGCGCTGTGGAGGAGGCGCGGCGCGTGCCCGAGGTGGGCGGGGAAGGGGTGGGACTGTTGCGAACGGAGTTCCTGTTCATGGAGCGCCGCACTGCCCCGACCGAGGACGAGCAGGCAGCGGTATACGAGGCGATCGCCGGGGCCCTCGGTCCCGAGCGCATCCTCGTGATCCGGGCGCTCGACGTCGGCGGCGACAAGCCGCTGCCGTACCTGCCGATGGCGGCGGAGGCGAATCCTTTTCTCGGTGAGCGGGGTATCCGGCTGCTACTGAACCGCCCGGAGATCTTCGCCAGCCAGGTGCGCGCCATCCTTCGCGCATCACGGGTTGGGAAGGTCGCGATCATGTTCCCGATGATCTCGACGATCGCGGAGTGGCAGGCGGCTCGCGACGTGGTGGAGCGCGAGCGGCTCGCCCTCGACATACCGGCGCTGCCGGTGGGGATCATGGTCGAGACCGCGTCCGCGGCGCTCCTCGCGGATCGATTCGCGCTGGAAGCCGACTTCCTCTCGGTCGGCACGAACGACCTGACGCAATACACCCTCGCTATGGACCGCACCAATCCACGGCTCGCGCCCCAGGTCGACGCGCTGCATCCATCGGTGCTGCGCCTGATCGAGCGAACTGTCGCCGGCGCGCACGCGCACCAGAGATGGGTGGGTGTGTGTGGTGCGCTGGCGGGCGATCCGCAGGCGGTGCCGGTCCTTGTGGGCCTGGGCGTAGACGAGCTGAGCGTAAGCGTGCCGCTCGTGCCCGCGCTAAAGGCGCAGGTGCGCGCCCTCTCGCTCGCCGAATGCCGCGCCACCGCGGAGCTGTCGGTCGACGCTGCCGACGGCGCGGAAGTCCGGGCGCTGGTTGCACGACGTCATCCGGGCGGGCCGTCATGACCCGCTGGCGCAGCGCCTTCGGCTGGCTGCAGAAGATCGGCAAGTCTTTGATGCTGCCGGTATCGGTGCTCCCGGTCGCCGGCATCCTCCTGGGCGTGGGCAGCGCGAAGTTTGCGTGGCTGCCGCCGGTCGTATCGAATGTCATGGCGCAGGCGGGTGGGGCCGTCTTCGGCAACCTGCCGCTCATCTTCGCGATCGGCGTTGCGCTGGGCCTCACCGGTAACGACGGCGTCGGCGCGCTCGCAGCCGTAGTGGGCTTCGCGGTGATGATCGCTACGATGGGCGTGATGGCGCCGCTGGTCGGCTATGAGCCCCGACCGATCATGGGCATCCCGTCGATCGAGACCGGCGTATTCGGCGGCATCCTGATCGGAGCGGTGGCCGCCGTCCTGTTCAATCGGTTCTACCGGCTACAGCTCCCACCATATCTCGGGTTCTTTGCCGGCAAGCGCTCGGTGCCGATTCTCACGGCGTTCGCGGCAGTTTTCACCGGGATCGCACTCAGCCTGATCTGGCCGCCGATCGGTGAGGCGATCGACCGCTTCTCGCGCTGGGCCGCATCCGAGAACCCGGCGGTAGCGTTCGCGCTCTACGGGGTGGTCGAACGTTCGCTGATTCCTTTTGGGCTGCACCATATCTGGAACGTGCCGTTCTTCTTCGAGGTGGGCCAATACCTCGAGCCGGGGACCGGCAAGCTCATCCGGGGCGAGATTTACCGCTTCACCGCCGGCGATCCCACCGCGGGCAATCTCGCGGGTGGATACCTGTTCAAGATGTGGGGCCTGCCCGCGGCGGCGCTGGCCATCTGGCGAACCGCGCGGCCGGAAAATCGGGCGAAGGTAGGCGGCATCATGATCTCCGCTGCCCTGACGTCGTTCCTCACCGGCATCACCGAGCCGATCGAGTTTTCGTTTCTGTTCGTGGCGCCGCTTTTGTACGGCCTTCATGCTCTGCTCGCCGGGGTTGCCTACTTCACCGCGATCGAGCTTGGGATCCGCCACAGCACGACGTTCTCCCACGGCCTCATCGACTACATCGTTCTCTTCCCCAACTCCTCGCGCGCGCTGTGGTTCCTGGTGCTGGGGCCCCTCTGGGCTCTGGTGTACTTCGTACTGTTTCGGACCCTGATCGTTCGCATGAATCTCAAGACTCCGGGCCGTGAGATCGAAGACATTGCCGGCACCCCGGCCGCAGCCACGGGTGATTCGATGGCCGCCCGGCTGGTCGCGGCGTTCGGCGGCGCGGCCAACATCAAGAGCCTCGATGCGTGTATCACCCGGCTGCGGGTGGACCTGAATGACGTCTCCGTCGCCAGCGCCGAGGCGTTGCGCGGGCTCGGCGCCGCTGGGGTCGTGCGGGTCGGCGGCGGGATGCAGGCCGTCTTCGGGACGCGCTCGGAGAACCTCAAGACCGACATGGAGGAGTACATGCGCGCCGGCGGGGCAGCCGGCGTCCCCAGGGCCCCACTCGCCGTGCCGGCCACCTTCGAGCGGGAGCTCGCCGTTACCCCGGAGCACCGGGCGTTCGCGGCAGCCCTGCTTCCGGCGCTCGGAGGCGCGGAGAACATTGTGCGGGTCGAGGCGTGCGCGCTGACGCGCCTGCGGGTCGAGCTCCGGGACGTCCGGTCGGTGGACGAGTCGAGGTTGGCGGCGGCGGGGGCCTCCGGCGTGCTGCGCATCTCGGACTCGGTCATGCACGTAGTGGTAGGCGAGAGCGCTGCGGCCACGGCCGCCGCGCTCGGCGGTGACCTGCCATGATTGCGCGCGGTCGCTCCGGCCCGGGGTTGGTGTTCGCGCTGGTCGCGCTGGCCCTGTCGGTCCCCGGTTGCCGGAGCTCCACACCCTCCATTGCCCCATCGGGCACTGTTCCCGCGGTGGCGCCTGCGGCGCGCTACGACCCGGCACACGACCTGGGGCTGCTGTTCCACGACGCTCAGATGGCGGCGCTCTTCCCCGATTCGAAGACCTTCGTGGATGCGCGTGCGCGGCGGGCTCCGCCCGAGATCGCCGGGCGCTACACCGCCGAGAAGGAACGCGCGGGTTTCAGTCTCCGCGCTTTTGTGGATCGGCACTTCGACCCGCCGCGACCCGCGGGTGAGAGTTTCCAGACGGATACGACGCGCACGATGGAGGAGCACATCGAAACGCTGTGGGCGACGCTCACGCGCGCGGCCGACGTCCTTTCGCCGCACTCGTCGCTCATTCCCCTGCCGAACCCGTACGTGGTGCCTGGGGGTCGGTTCCGCGAGGTCTACTACTGGGATTCGTACTTCACGATGCTCGGCCTGGTCGAGAGCGGGAGGACAGATCTCATGCGTGGCATGCTCGATAACTTCGCCTTTCTGATTCGCACGGCGGGGCACATCCCGAACGGCAATCGGACGTACTACCTGGGGCGCAGCCAGCCACCGTACTTCGCCGCGATGGTTGGTCTCTACGCGCGGGCGACGGACAGCACGCAGGCGATACGCTACCTGGATGCGCTCGAGGCCGAGTATGCCTTCTGGATGGACGGGGCGGGCCGGCTGAGAGCAGCCGGAACAGCCTACCGCCGTGTGGTCAAGGTCCGCGACGGCACCGTGCTCAACCGCTACTTCGACGACATCCCGGAACCGCGCCCCGAGTCATACCGCGAAGATTACGCACTCGCTCAGACCGTTCCGGCCGCGCGGCGCGTGGCCCTCTACCGCAACCTGCGCGCGTCGGCGGAGAGTGGCTGGGACTTCTCGAGCCGCTGGATGCGCGACCCGACCGATCTGCGCACGCTCGAGACGGTCGAGCTGCTCCCGGTGGACCTGAACAGTCTGATATATCACGCCGAGCAAACGATCGCCGCTCTGCGGCGGCTGCGCGGGCGGGCCGGCGACCCAGAGGTTGCGGCGCGATTCACCGAAGCGGCTGCAGATCGCCGGCGCGCGCTGCTCGCGGCCGCTTACGATCCGGAGCGCGGCTTCTTCTTCGACGTGCGCTGGCGCACCGGCGAACGGGTGACGGACCGGCCGACGCTCGCGGCCGCGGCCCCGCTGTACTTCGGCCTGGCAACGCCGGAGCAGGCTCGCGCCGTCGCCGCTCGGCTCGAGCGCGATTTCCTCAAGGCCGGAGGATTCGTGACCACGCTCATCGCCTCCGGTCAGCAATGGGATTCCCCGAATGGATGGCCGCCGCTGCAATGGCTCGCGATGGAGGGTGCACGGCGATACGCCCACGGCGACATGGCCGACCGGGCACGCGGGCGCTGGCTGGGGCTCAATCGCCGCACCTATCGAGCGACGGGAAAGATGACCGAGAAATACGACGTGGTGGACCTCAGCCGGCGTGCCGGCGGCGGCGAGTATCCCAACCAGGACGGATTCGGCTGGTCGAACGGCGTCGCGCTCGCCCTTGCCGCCCAGGAGCGCGAGGCGCCGGAAGGGAAGCCTAGCGGGGCCGGGCGTCCCCCAGCTGAGCTCCAGTCGTCACCTCGAAGCGTGCCTCCTTTACCTCCGAGGAGCCACCGCCGACAAACACGGTGAAGCCTCCCGGCTCCACTACTCGATTCATCCTCCGGTCGTAGAACGCCAGGTCATCGGCACGAAGTGTAAACGTGACGGTGACATGCTCTCGGGGCCGCAGCGTAACTCGGCGAAACCCCCGCAATTCCTTGACCGGCCGCGTGACACTTGCAACGTCGTCGCGCAGGTAGAGCTGCACCACCTCGTCGCCGGCACGCTGCCCGGTATTGGTCACGACCATCTGGATCACCAGTGTGTCGGTCGCACGCATGGACCTGCGACTCAGTTGAGGTGTGCTGTACGTGAAGGTGGTGTAGCTGAGGCCATGGCCGAAGGGGTAGAGGGGCGTCCAGGGCACGTCCAGGTACTTGGAGGTGTTCCCTTTCTCGCCGGAGGGCCGGCCGGTGTTCTTATGGTTGTAGTAGAGGGGAATCTGGCCGGTGGCGCGAGGGAAGGTGACGGGAAGCTTGCCGCCGGGGTTATAGTCCCCGAAAATCACGTCCGCGACTGCGTAGCCCATTTCGGTGCCAAGGTACCACGTCTCCAGAATGGCGGGAATGTGCTGGTCGAGCCAGGGGATCGCCAGGGGCCGCCCATTCATAAGCGCGACAACCACCGGCCTCCCGGCCGCCTGCACTCGTTTGGCCAGCTCCTCCTGCATACCCGGCAGCTCGATAGACGCGCGATTGTTGGCTTCCCCGCTCATCTCTCTTCGCTCGCCCAGCACCAGGATCACCGCATCCGCCCGGCGCGCCACCCGCACCGCCTCGGCGAACCCGCTGGTATCGGTGCCTTCCACCTCGGCGCCTCTGGCGTAGAGCACTTGGGCCGATGGCAGGGCCCGCCGGATGCCGTCGAGCACGCTCACCGCCTCTTCCTTGCGGCCGTCGGCCGACCACGAGCCGAGGGCTGACCCGGCGTCGGCCGCCAGCGTGCCAATCACAGCGATCGTTTTCGAAGACTTGGAGAGCGGGAGCACCTTGCCCTGATTCTTGAGCAGAACAATCGATCTGCGCGCCACGTCCCGCGCCGCGGCCCGGTGGTCGGCAGTGAGCGTCACCTCGCGTTCACGCTCTACGTCGCTGTATCGGTAGGGGTCCTGGAAGAGTCCCACCCGGTACTTCGCTTGCAGCACCCGTCGCACCGCTTCATTCAGCTCGTGCTGGGTTACCTGGCCGCTGCGGACAGCAGCTGAGACGTCCTTCCCGTAGATCTCACTCACCATATCCACGTCCACCCCGGCGTGCAGTCCTAGCGCTCCCGCCTCTGCGCGCGACGCGGCGACTCCGTGTGGCATCAGCTCCTGGATACCGTTCCAGTCGCTGACCACCACCCCGTCCCAACCCCATCGGCCCCGCAGCACGCCGTTGATCAGGTCGGCGTTGGCGTGCATAGGTACCCCGTTCACCTCGTTGAACGATGCCATCACCGAACCCACCCCGGCGGCGGCGGCTGCCTGGAAGGGACGCATGTAAATCCCGTGCAGAGTCTGGGGAGAGAGATCGACCGTGTTGTAGTCGCGGCCGCCCTCCGCAGCTCCATAGGCGGCGAAATGCTTGGCCGTCGCCAGCATGGTGTTGGGCGCGGCGAGGTCGGTCCCCTGGAATCCCCTCACCCTCGCAGCAGCTAACGCCGCACCGAGATAGGGATCCTCCCCAGCGCCCTCCACAATCCGTCCCCAGCGAGGGTCACGTGCGATGTCCACCATCGGGGCAAAGGTCCAGTGCAGACCGTGTCCCGTCGCCTCGACGGAGGCGACCCGCGCTGAGCGCTCCACCGCCGCCGGATCCCAGCTCGCGGCCTCCGCGAGCGGCACCGGGAATATGGTCCGGAAGCCGTGGATCACGTCGTAGGCGAAGAGCAGCGGGATCTTGAGGCGGGACCCTTGCACCGCGATACGCTGCAACCGGCGGGTATACGCCGCGCCATAGATACCCAGGAATGATCCTACCCGGCCGGCGCGGATTCGGGCTTCATCTTCCGCCCGGACCCGGGGACCGGAGTCGCTCGGTTGGCCGGATAGCTGGGTAAGCTGACCCAACCTCTCCTCGAGCGTCATCAGGGCGAGCAGCGAGTCGACCAACCGCTCCATTGCCGGGACTGGTGTTCGAGCGGGAGCCTGCTGTCCCTCCACCGGCGCTGCGGCGAGTGCCATCACAAGCATCAGCTGGGGAAAAAGGCCCGATCCTCCGCTTGGCTCAGGATGACAACCCATGCATCACTTCAAGCCGGA
>JACCRS010000173.1 GCA_013813435.1 Gemmatimonadales bacterium | reverse complement strand
GATCAAGGCGGTCTCGCGGGCCATCCGTCGCTCCCGAGCAGGTCTCAAGGACCCCAACCGGCCAATCGGTTCGTTCATCTTCTCGGGCCCCACCGGCGTTGGCAAAACCGAGTTGGCGCGGTCACTGGCCAAGTTCCTCTTCGCCGACGCATCAGCCCTGATTCGGGTGGACATGTCTGAATACATGGAGAAGTTCTCCGTGTCGCGGCTCATCGGGGCGCCTCCGGGGTACGTAGGCTACGAGGATTCGGGCACCCTGACCAAGGCTGTTCGCCGGAAGCCGTATTCGGTCGTCCTGCTGGACGAAATCGAGAAGGCGCATCCCGATGTCTTTAACATCCTGCTGCAGGTGCTGGACGAAGGGCATTTGACGGACAACTATGGTCGCATGATCGACTTTAAGAATACCGTGGTGATCATGACGTCCAACGTTGGCGCGCGCGACATCATGCAGGGCAAAACACTGGGCTTTCACGAGGGCGACAACCGGCGGACGTTCGAGAAGATGCAGGACACGGTCAAGGAGGAGATGAACAAGGTCTTCAACCCCGAGTTCCTGAATCGTTTGGATGATGTCATCGTGTTTCACCCGCTGGGCAAAGACCACATCGCGCGGATCGTCACAATTCTGCTTAAAGAGGTGCAACGCCGTCTGGGCGACGAGGTCAAGCTCACGCCGGCAGCGGTGGAATTCCTGGTCGACCATGGCTACGATCAAAATTATGGAGCCCGGCCGCTGAAGCGCTCGATCCAGCGTTACATCGAGGATCCCCTAAGCGAGAAGATCCTGATGGGCGACTTCGGACGCGGTGACGAGATCGAGGTCGATGTGGCGCCTGACGGCGAGCGGTTAGCATTCCGTGCGCTGACCGGCACTCAAGCGTAAAGCCCCGGCGCCGGTCCCCCTCCCGGGGTCCGGCGCACCCACCTTCCGACCCTTACCGATGCGCCGTTCTCTTCAGCTTCTTACCGCCGGTCTTCTCCTTCTGGGAGCGCCGGCGGTGCCTCTGGCTCAGGAGCCCGCCGTTCCGGCAGTCGACAGCATAGCGGTGGAAGGTAACCAGCGCCTCACCCCTTCCCAGGTCATCGGCAGCTCCGGCATCATCGTCCGCCAGCCCGTCAACTACCGCGACATTCAACGCGCCATCACTTCGCTCTTCCGCACCGGACAGTTCGACGACGTGCTCGTTGAGCAGCGGAACGTCGGAGGGCGCCTCATCCTGGCCATCCGGGTGAAGGAACGCCCGGTGCTCGAGAAGTGGTCGGTCAGGGGTGTAGGCCGGGTCTCCGAGGGTGACGTCAAAAGCCGGGTACAGCTGACAGAAGGCCGGCCTCTGGACCGCAGCTCGGTGGAACAAGCTCGGGCCGGCATTGACTCACTTTACAAGGACAAGGGCTACTACGCCTCTCAGGTCAAGGTGCTTCAGCTGCCCCAGGAATCCGGCAGGATCCGGGTGGTATTCGACGTCCATGAGGGCGAGCGCGTCGCCATCAGCCAGGTCATCATCGACAGCAACAGGCACTTTTCGGACAAGGCCGTGGTGAAGCACATGTCCACCCGGCCGGAGGGCTTCTGGTGGTTCCAGAAGGGAGAGTACGACGAGCGGAAGGTTGAAGAGGATGTGCGCGAGGGACTGCCGCGATGGTACGCCGATCAGGGGTTCGTCGATTTTCAGGTAACGCACGACTCGCTGGTGTCGGATTCGGCTGGCGGGAAAGCGGTTCTCCGGCTGACCGTGGATGAGGGGCCGGTCTACCGCGTGGGCACTTTCGACATTCAAGGCCATCGGCGCTTCTCCACTGAAGAGATGATGGCCTTTTACCCGTTCGGGCCGGTTGGTTCCACGGGAGCCCCAACCGGTAAGCCCCGGCCGTTTAGCCGGTCAGAATGGAACGAGGCGACTGAGAAGGTGCAGAACCTCTACGCCAACAACGGCTACATCTATGCTCAAGTCCAGCCCGAGGAGTTCCGCCGTACCAATGCGGTCGGCAATCCGCTGGTGGACCTGCGCTGGACCATCCGTGAAGGCTCGCCGGCAACGATTAACAAAGTCGAAATCGTGGGCAACGATGTTACCCACGAACGCGTAATCCGTGAAGCCATAGTCATGCTGCCGGGCGATCTGTTTAGCCGTGACCGGCTGATCCGCTCCTATCAGAACGTGTCCAACCTCGGTTTCTTTCAGCAGCCACTCCCTTCACCAGACGTTCGGCCGGCGGCAAATGGAGTCGATGTTGACATAGTCTTCCGGGTCGAGGAGCGCCGCACCGGCAACATCAACTTCGGTGCATCGTTGGGGCAGGGCACCGGCGTGGGCGGCTTTCTGGGCCTGGAAGAGCCCAACCTCTTCGGCCGGGGCAAGCGCGGCAAGCTGCAGTGGCAGTTCGGTCAAAACATCAATGACTTCACCCTGAGCTACACCGACCCAGCCATTCGGGAGAGCCGGATCTCCGGCACCATCTCGCTGTTCGATTCCCGCGCCCGTTTCACCGTGGGTGATCTCGGCCGCAGGAAACAGACCGGAGGCTCAGTGCAACTGGGCTTTCCTTTCCTGGGGTCACGCTATACCCGCTTATTCACTTCCTACTCATATCAGCGTATCCGCTACAGCGAGGGCTCGGCTGACATTCAGGCCCGCTTCCGCTGCCGGGCATGTACCAGATCCTCCCTCGGTACCAGCGTGCTGCGCGATACTCGGGTTGGTTTGCCCTTCGCTACCGGCGGCTCTCTGGCGAATCTCAGCGGCGAGCTGAATGGTGGCTTTCTCGGGGGCACGGGTAACTACCGAAAGGTGGATCTGGAGGGGCGGTGGTACGCGCCACTTGGTACCCTGGGTGGCGACGGCGAGCTGGGAGCCGGAGTACAGTTCGTGTTGGGTCTGACGGCCAAGTCCGGCTTCATCTTTGGCGATGCGGGCCCGTTCTACACCGAGCTCTATTCCCTGGGGGGTGTGCAGTACGGTGTGCCGCTCCGAGGCTATGATGAGTTCTCGATTACTCCCAGCGGGTTCGATCCCTCCGCGGGCGGAAACAACGCCACGAGTCCGGATGCATTCGGTAAGTCGTATTCGGCGTTTACCGTCGAGGCCGGTGCCAGAATCAGCCAGTCGCTTTACGTAAGCAGCTTCTTCGATGCCGGCAACGTCTACCGGAGCGCGAGGCAGTGGGATCCCACCCGGCTCTTCCGTGGTGCAGGCTTTGGTGCCGCGGTGATCTCGCCTCTCGGCCCCATAGGCGTGGATTTGGGCTATGGCTTCGACCGGGTGGACCGAGATGGCCGGCCAGATCCCGGTTGGCAACTGCACTTCAAGCTGGGCAATTTCTTCTAGGCAAAGCGCACCTTTCAACTGGAGTAAGTATGAAGCTTGCCCTCGTGGGAGTCTGGGTCGGTATATTCGCCGTGTCCGTGGCAGGACCGGTGCTGCTGGAGGCCCAGCAGGGTGCCAGCAAGGTCGGCTACGTCAACACCCAGATGATCCTCAAGCAGACGCCCGGGTACGTCAGAGCGGAATCCACCTTTACCAGGGAGCTCGGGACCTATCGGGTGGAGGTACAGAAGCTTCAGGCGACGCTCGACTCTGCGGCCTCAGACTTCGACCAGCAGTCGGTCATGCTGAGCCCGACCCAGCGGGCCGCCAAGCGCAAAGACCTTCAGGCGCAGCAGCAGAAGCTCGAGCAGCGCACTCAGGAACTGCAGCAGCGTGCCGCCACCCGAGAACGCGAGCTGCTCGACCCGATCCAGAGTAAAGTCAACAGCGTCATCGAGGGGATACGGGCAGCCGGCAACTACGCCATCATCTTCGACGTGGGCGCGCCGAACAACGGAATCGTCACTGCCGACAAAGGGATCGATCTGACTCAACGTGTGATTCAGCAGCTCAAAGCGGGCAGCTGATCTCGTGACGGTGGAGAGCCTTACCGCGCAGGCGGTCGCCGATCTGGTCGGTGGCCGCCTGCTTGGCGATGGGGGGGTCACTATCCGGGCGGTGCGCCCATTGGACCGGGCGGGGCCTGACGAGTTGTCGTTTGCCATCTCCGGCCGTTATGGAGCTGAGCTGGAGAGTTCCCGTGCCGGCGCGGTGCTGGTACCGGAAGCGCTGTCGACGGGTACCGGCCCGGCCACGCGAATCGTGGTACCGGATCCCTATGGAGCTCTCGTTCGTGTGCTTCAGGCGCTATACCCTGCGGAGGCCCACCAAACCGGCGTGGACCCCACCGCCCGTGTCGGGACGGGAACAGTCCTCGGGGCGGACGTTTCGGTTGCGGCGTTTGTGGTGCTGGGACGAAACGTGCGCATCGGTGCCCGCTGCCGCCTGGCGCATGGTGTGTCGCTGGGCGATGGAGTGATCATAGGGGACGACACGATCCTTGGTCCTGGTGTTGTATGCTACGCCGGCAGTCGTATCGGCAGCCGCGTGGTGCTCAAGGCCGGCGCGGTAATCGGTGGCGAGGGATTCGGTTACTTGTCAGATGGCAAGAGGCACACGCGCATCCCGCACGTCGGTAGCTGCATCCTGGAGGACGAGGTAGAGGTGGGGTCCCATACGTGCATCGACCGGGGGAGCATCGATGACACCCTGATCGGTCGGGGCACCAAGCTGGATAACCTGGTGCAGGTGGGGCACAACGTCAGGATCGGGGAGCGGTGCCTGATCATGGCCGGCGTTGGAATCGCGGGAAGCACGCGCATTGGCAATGACGTCATCCTCGCGGGTCATGTGGGCGTAACCGATCATTTGGTCATCGGCAACGGCGCCCGCATTGCGGCTAAGAGTGCGATCTTCGGCGATGTTCCGGCCGGCGCTTCGTTCAGCGGGCACCCCGCGCGGCCCCATCGCCAGTTCCTGCGGGCCCAGGCTGCCATGTACCGTCTGGCGCCTATCGTGGATGAGCTGGAGCGCCTGGTGCCACAACGGGCCTCGCATGCCTAGGCGCACACTCGCGGAGAGCGCCAGTGTCAGCGGCATCGGACTGCACACCGGCTCCTCTGTTACCGCGGTTTGCCGGGCGGCGGCTTCGGGCCAGGGCATCGTTTTCCGGCGCACCGACCTTCCAGGATCGCCGGTGATCCCGGCACGGTTGAGTGAGGTGCAGTCCACCGAGCGACGCACCGTGCTGGGACAAGGCGAGACGGTAGTGCAGACGGTCGAGCATCTGCTGGCCGCCACCGCAGCGCTTCAAATCGATGACCTTACGATAGACCTGGACGGACCTGAGCCCCCCATCGGGGATGGCTCGTTTTCTCCCTATCTGACCGCGCTCGAGCACGCGGGAATCGTAGAACAGCCAGGGACCCCGGTGGTTTACCGGGTTACTGCTCCATCCGAGATTACCGAGGCCGATTCGTCGTACGTGGTGGCTCCTGCCAAGGCCCTCCGTCTGACCACCACCATCGAGTGGCCTCACCCGCTAATTGGCCGCCAGACCGGCTCCTATGATATCACAGCCCGAAAGTTCGCCACTGAGCTGGCCGATGCTCGCACCTTTGGTTTCCTGAGAGAGGCGGAGGCACTTCGCGCCCGGGGTCTGGCACTTGGCGCCGCCCTCGAATCGACCCTGGTACTCTCGGACGACGGGCTGGTTGGCGGCTCACTCCGCTGGCCCGATGAATTTGTACGCCACAAGGCGGGCGACATCCTCGGTGACCTGGCCTTGAGCGGGGGCCGGATTCAGGGCCATATAGTCGCCACCAAGCCGAGCCACCAGGGCAACATCGCTCTGGCCCAGTGGCTTACCCGCACCGGACAGCGGAACGGAGGCGTTGTGATGGACATCGGCCGAATTCTCGACGTCATCCCTCACCGATACCCTTTCCTGCTGGTGGACCGCATCATCGAGGTGGAGGGTACCAAACGTATCGTCGGAATCAAGAACGTCACCATTAACGAGCCATTCTTCCAGGGTCATTTTCCCGGCCACCCGATCATGCCGGGCGTGCTCATCATCGAGGCCATGGCTCAGGTTGGGGGTATGCTGCTCCTCGGTACCATCGAGGATCCGGAGCAGAAGGTGGTGTACTTCATGTCGCTCGACAATGTGAAGTTCCGCCGCCCGGTTCTCCCCGGCGACCAGCTTCGCTGCGAGCTCGAGATGCTGCAGAATCGCGGGCGGACCTGCCGCATGAAAGGCGTCGCCTACGTAGATGGCCAGGTGGTGGCGGAGGCCGAGATGATGGCGAGGGTGGTGGATCGGTGATACACTCGACGGCGCAGATCGATGCTACGGCGGAGATCGGCGTGGGCGTGTCGATAGGGCCGTATGTCATAGTTGGTCCGCAGGTGACCGTTGGCGACCGCTGCCGTATCGGACCGCGTGCTACGCTCCAGAGAAACGTGCGTCTGGCCGAAGATGTTTTGGTCGGTGACGGCTCGATTCTGGGCGGAGACCCGCAAGATCTCAAGTACAACGGCGAGGAGACCTGGGTCGAGGTTGGACAGGGAACGATCATTCGCGAATACTCGACCATCAACCGGGGAACCGCTGCCACCTATAAGACCACCGTGGGTGCCCGCTGCTTCATCATGACCTACGTGCATCTCGCCCACGATTGTCACGTCGGAGATGACGTCGTGATCGCCAACGCAACCCAGTGCGCCGGGCACGTAACCATCCACGACCGAGCCATTCTGAGCGGACTGAACGCCGTCCATCAGTTCGTTACCATAGGCACCTACTCCTTTGTGGGCGGCGGGTCTCGTGTCAACCAGGACATTCCACCCTACGTCAAAGCGGTGGGTAATCCCATGGAGCTGTACGGACTCAACTCTCTGGGGCTCCAGCGGGCCGGCTTCTCCGGCGAGACCGTCGCCGCGCTCAAGCGGGCGTACCGGCTCTTCTTCAACTCTGACCTTAACCTTTCCCAGGCCCTCGAGCGGGCCCGTACCGATCTGCCGGCTTTCCCGGAAGTCGAGCGCTTCCTCGCGTTCGTCGAATCGAGCGAGCGGGGCGTACCGGCGTGACGGCCCCCTTACCGGTCGGCGTCATCGGGGTCGGAGCGCTGGGGCAGCACCACGCCCGGCATCTGGCCAGTCTGGGCGACGTACGGCTGGTCGGGGTCTATGACTCGGATGCGGGCCGAGCGGTGAAGATTGCGGCTGGACTGGGTACCAGGGCATTTCGGGACATGGATCGTCTGCTCGATCAGATCGAGGCGGTAACCGTCGCGGTCCCGACCCAGGCACACGCGGAGGTGGGCCTCCACGCCCTGAGCCGTGGTGTCCCGGTGTTGATGGAGAAGCCCCTGGCCTCCAGCCTGGCTGAGGCGGACGAGCTGATTACAGCCGCCAAGCGACAGCGGGTTCAGCTTCAGGTGGGTCACATCGAGCGGTATAACCGAGCCCTGCGAGCCGCCGAGGCCTACCTCGACGGCCCCCGATATATCGAGAGCCTGCGCCTGGCGCCGTTCCAGCCACGAGGAACCGATGTGGCCGTGGTCCTCGACCTGATGATTCACGACCTCGATCTCGTGCTGCACCTGACCGGCAGCGTTGCCATCGAGGTTCGAGCGTCGGGGCTGCCGGTTCTTTCCCCCCATCTCGATATCGCAAACGCCAGAGTTGAATTTGCGAACGGTGCGGTTGCGTTGGCCACAGCCTCGCGCGTCGCCCGTGACCGGGTTCGCCGCCTCCGCCTGTTTCAACCCAACGGCTACTTCTCGCTCGATCTTGCCACCGGCGGCGGCGAGTTCATGCGGGTTCGGAACGGATGGGAGCCCGGCACGGGCCGGGAGCTGGCCGACGTAGTCGAGCAGATCGTACTACAGGCGCCCGAAGCCGACGCGCTTTCCCTGGAGCTGCAGAGCTTCGTCCATGCCGTACGGGGACAACACGAGGTGGTGGTCCGGGGGGAAGAGGGACGGGCAGCTCTCGAGCTGGCATTGCGAGTGGCTGACGCGGTTCGAACCCCGCCTATGGCCGTCGCCACTCACTGATGGACGCGCGGAGCGCGCCACGAATCTTCATCTCGGCTGGCGAGCCGTCGGGAGACCTTCACGGAGCCGGTGTGGTTCGCGCGCTCCGGGCACATTACCCCGACGTCACCATCGAGGCTCTCGGCGGAAGTCACATGGAACAGGCCGGGGCGACGTTGCGCTACCGGATGGAGGGCTTGGCTGCTTTCGGGTTGGTCGAAGTGGTTACCAAGATCCGGGCGCATTACCGCCTGTTAAAGGCGCTCCAGAAGGACTTCAAGGCCGGACGGTACGACCTGATCATCCTGGTTGATTATCCCGGGTTTCACGTCCGAGTCGCCGAGGCGGCCCACGCCACCGAAACCAAGGTGCTGTACTACATCGCCCCGCAGCTCTGGGCCTGGCGGCCGGGCCGGGCGCGCCGACTGGCGGCGGCGGTCGATCGGCTGGCGGTGGTGCTGCCGTTCGAGCAGGAGTTTTTCGGAGGGCTTGGCCTTCGCAGCGAGTACGTGGGACATCCTCTGGTTGATCGCGGCCCCCCGCCAACGCGCGATCGAGCCAGGGCTCAGCTCGGCATTGCCGCCACCAGCCGGGTGCTCGGCCTCTTTCCCGGTAGCCGGGTGCAGGAGATCCGGCGGTTGTGGGAACCGTTTCGAGATGCCGCGCTGCAGCTCTTGGGAGAAGGGAGCTGCGACCGGGTACTCGTCGCCGGGTTACCCAACGGGGTCTATCCTAACCCGGGCCCTATCGAGGTGCTGCGAGGAGATCCTGCACCGCTCTTCGCCGCGGCTGACGCTGCCCTGGCCAAGTCCGGCACCACAACGCTGGAGGCAGCCTTGGCCGATACCCCTATGGTCGTGGCCTACAAGGTTCACCCAGTCACCTGGGCCATGTTCCAGCGGGTGCGTACGGTACAGTGGGTGAGCCTCGTCAATCTGGTGGCTGGCCGCGAGGTGGTGCCCGAGATTTTGCAGGATCAGGCCACCCCGGTGGAGCTAGCGAACGCAGTCCGGCCGCTGCTGAGGCCCGCCGATCCCGGCACTCTGGCTCAGCGCGAGGGCTTGGCTTTGGTTCGCGAGCGCCTGGGCGACGCAGGCGCCACCACCAGGGTAGTGGCCCTGGCGAGTGAGCTGCTGAAGCCGTGCGGCTGAAGCTGCCACCGATCGCGGCTCGGTCGGTCAGCGGTCCAGCCGTTCGGATGCTGGCCTCATCCTGGCGGATCGAGCCGATACATGAGGAGCGCTGGCGAGCCCTGTATGACGCCGGGCGCCCCCACGTGTTTCTGCTCTGGCACGAGGCACTCCTTCCTCTGCTGTGGCAGCATCGGCATCAGGGGGTCTGCATCGTGGTGAGCGAGGCGCGCGACGGCCAGTATCTGTCGGACCTGGCCACAGCGCTCGGGTACGGAGCCGTCAGGGGATCGAGCACGCGCGGCGGCGCCCGGGCCTTGCTGGGAGCCGTCCGGCAGCTGCAGGCGGGCCGCGCTGTAGCGTTTACCCCTGATGGGCCACGCGGGCCGCGGCGAGAGCTCAAGCCTGGGGTGGTTGCCGCGGCTCAACGTGGTGGCGGTGTCATCGTTCCGATCCACGCGGAGGCGCGTCGCGCCTGGAGATTACATTCCTGGGATCGATTCATGATACCCAAGCCATTCGCCCGAGTCCGGATCACGTACGGCCGCCCGTTCGAGGTTGCGGAGGGCGAGAGGGGTCTGGCGGAAGGGTTGGAGCGTGCGGCAGAAGGTCTCCATGAGGTCTCGAGGACGATCGCATGACCCGAAGGGGCGATACCCACCGGCTGGTGCGGTGGCTCTGGACCAGCCGGAGACCGGACGCGCGGCTGGCGCGACTGGCCCTGCTGCCTGCCTCCGGCCTCTGGCGAGGCGCCATGGCGGCACGCGGACTGGCGTACTCTCGCGGCTGGTTCGGGGTTCAGGACCTTCCGCTCCCCTCCGTAGCGGTGGGAAACCTTACAGTAGGCGGCTCGGGGAAGACCCCGATCGCCATCTGGATCGCCCGCCACTACGTGTCCCAGGGGCTGGTGCCCGGCATCCTGCTGCGCGGCTATGGTGGCGACGAGGTTCTCGTCCATGAGCATGCTGTACCTCAAGCCCAGGTGGTGGCCGATCCGGATCGGGCATCGGGCGCGGAGAGAGCGCTGGCGCGGGGTGCGGAGGTGCTTGTGCTTGACGACGCCTACCAGCGGCTGGATGTCCGGCGCGACCTCAACATCGCAGTCGTGAGCGCCGAAACCACCCGTGCAGTGCGCTGGCCGCTTCCGGCCGGTCCCTGGCGCGAAGGGCTGAGCGCTCTCGGGCGAGCCGACGCGGTTATTGTCACCCGGAAGCGGGCTACAGCTGAAGCCGCATTCGCCCTCATGGCAGATCTCCAGGCCAGGGTAACTGGACCCATTGCCGTGGCGCACCTGGGGCTCCGCTACCTCGAAGGAATGGTGAGCGGCACCCGGAGCCCCGCCTCCGCCCTGTCTGGAAAACGGGTCGTCGCCGCCTCGGGCATCGCCGATCCCGATGCGTTCGTGGCGCAAACCAAGGCCACCGGTGCTGCGGTGCAGGTGGCCACCTGGAAGGACCATCATGCCTACCGGGACGAGGATGTCGCCTGGCTCGCCCATGCGGCGCGCAGGGCCGACCATGTGGTGATCACCCAGAAGGACGCCGTGAAGCTCCGGAACCGCTGGCCCAATTCGGTCCCGGAGCCGCTCGTGGCCATGCTCGACCTGGAGTGGGAGGAAGGCGGCGAGAAGATCACCGCCGCGCTTGACGCCGTCGTCATGCCGGTGGATGGCCTCTAAACCCAACCTCGGAGCGTACCGGAACTTCTATGACCATCGCCACCCCTCGTCCGAATCAAGACCTGATACGCCCCGACAAGGACAAGTTCCTCAGCGAGGAGAACCCTTTCGAGGCGATGATGTCCCGCTTCGATTATGCCGCCCAGCGGCTCAGCCTCGATCCCGGGCTGTACAAGGTCCTCCGGAGCCCGGAGAAGCAGATCATCGTCTCGGTTCCCATACTCAGGGATAACGGAGAAACCGACGTGTACGTGGGCTATCGCGTGCTGTATAACACTTCGCGCGGACCGGCCAAGGGCGGCATTCGGTTTGACCTGAACGTCACCCTGGACGAGGTGAAGGCGCTGGCGGCGTGGATGACGTGGAAGTGCGCGGTAGTGAATATCCCGTTCGGCGGATCGAAGGGAGGCGTGGTGTGCGACCCGAGCACAATGTCCAACCCTGAGCTCGAGCGAGTGACGCGCCGCTACACCTCAGCGATCATCGAAACCCTCGGCCCCGATTCCGATGTGCCCGCTCCCGACATGAACACCAACGAGCGGGTGATGGCTTGGATCATGGATACCTACTCCATGCACAAACGCCACACCGTGACCGCGGTGGTTACCGGCAAGCCGGTGGAGATGGGGGGCTCGCTGGGCCGCCGGGAAGCGACTGGGCGAGGCTGCATGCTGGTTACCCGGCAGGCGCTCAACCGGCTGCGCATGCCGGTGCATGGCAGCCGGGTGGCGGTGCAGGGGTTCGGCAACGTCGGCTCGGTGTCGGCCATGCTCATGGAGCAGCAGGGAATGAAAATCCTCGCGGTCAGCGATAAATCGGGGGGCATCTACAACTCCAAGGGACTCAAGATCAAGGAGGTTATTCAACATGTCCGGCAACATCGCTTCCTGAGCGGCTATGGCGAGGCGGAACAGATCACCAACGATCAACTCCTCACTCTGGACTGCGATGTGCTGGTGCCCGCTGCGCTCGAGAACGTCATAACCAGCCATAATGCGGCCGACATCAAGGCTCGTATCATCTGCGAGGGAGCCAACGGCCCGACCACAGCGGGGGCGGACAAGATTCTGGAGGAGAACGGCGTCTTTGTAATCCCCGACATTCTCGCCAATGCTGGCGGGGTCACGGTGAGCTACTTCGAGTGGGTGCAGGATCGCGGCGGCTATTTCTGGGACGAGGAAACCGTGAATCAGCGACTTGAGCGTATCATGGTTCAGTCATTCGACGAGGTCGCCGGCATGGCTGGCCGCCATGGTATCAACATGCGCATCGGGGCATATATGCAGGCTATCGAGCGGGTAGCGGCGGTACACCGGCTCCGAGGGATGTATGCCTGAAGGCGGGAGCGCGGGCAAGCGGGGAAGCGGGGAAGCCGCTGAATAGTGGAGATCTCGATCGCCGCGGTTGGCAAGTTGCGGCCATACTACCGGGAGGCCGCTGACGACTACGTCCGGCGTCTCCGGCGATACGTCACCTTTCGGGAGCATGAGGTACGTGAGGCGAGTCGCGCTCCAGGGGAAGCGGCTCAGCGTGCCGAGGAAGCCGAACGGCTCTCCGCCCGAATCCCGGAGACCGCCAACATGGTGGCGCTCGCGCGGGTCGGTTCGGGATGGACCAGTGCCGATCTGGCCCAACATCTGGACCGCTGGCTAGTCGCCGCCAAGCCGCTGGCGTTCGTCATCGGGGGGTCGCAAGGCCTCGATGGGTCACTCATCTCCCGGGCGCGGGCCAGCTGGAGCCTCGGTCCTCTGACGCTGCCGCACGAACTGGCCCGAGTGGTGGTAGTCGAACAACTGTACCGCGCGTTTACCATTCTAAGGGGTGAGCCGTATCATAAGGGTCGCGAGTCACGAGTTTAGAGTCGCGGGGGCGCGCGAGCCTGGGATACTTTTCGGCATCTCACCAAATCGAAAGCGATCCAGCCCATACTTTGCCATTCTAGACACTCGACTCGTGACTCGCGACTCTTCCACATGACCGAATGGTTCGAAGAATGGTTTGGAGAAGAGTAC
>JACCRS010000159.1 GCA_013813435.1 Gemmatimonadales bacterium | reverse complement strand
GCTGCAGGTTGTGGGTCACGATGATGATCGTGAACTCACGCTTGAGCTCGAACAGCAGCTCCTCGATGCGAAGGGTCCCCTGGGGATCGAGCGACGCGGTCGGCTCGTCGAGCAACACGACCTCGGGCGCGGGGGCGATGGTGCGCGCGATGCAGAGTCGCTGCTGCTGCCCGCCGGACAGCGACGTCGCGGGGGTCCGGAGCCGGTCCTTCACTTCATCCCACAGGGCGGACTGCCGGAGTGAGCGCTCGACCGCCGCGTCGAGCTCCGTGCGTGAGGGTCGTCCATTGACCCGGAGTCCCGCCGCGACGTTGTCGTAGATCGTCATCGTGGGAAACGGGGTTGGACGCTGGAAGACCATGCCGACCCGTCGCCGGAGCTGCATGGCGCTCACCTTCGACGCGTAGATGTCTTCGCCGTCGAGCAGCACTTCGCCGGTGATCGAGCCGCCCTCGGAAAGCTCGTGCATGCGGTTGAGGGTGCGGAGAAAGGTGGACTTGCCGCATCCGGAAGGGCCGATCAGCGCGTGCACCTGATTGGGCGGGAACGCGAGCGAAACGCCCTTGACCGCCGTGAACTTCCCGTACATGGCGGTAAGCCTGTCAGTAGCCATCTTCGGCCTGCCGCTGGCGGGGGCGGCGGACTCCGCTTTGCTCGGGGCGGTTCCGCCCGCAACGGTCAAGGCAGGCTCAGCCATTGAGAGTGAACCTCCGGCGGACCGCCAGACGGGCAGCGAGACTCAAAAGAAATACCATCATGATGAGCACCAGCGCCGCCGCCCAGGCATACTGATGCCATTCCTCGTAAGGGCCGGTGGCATAGGTGAACACCGTAAGCGGCAGCGCGGCCATGGGCTGATCGAGATCGAAGCTCAGATACTGGCTGCCCAGAGCGGTGAAGAGAAGCGGAGCGGTTTCCCCAGCAATGCGGGCCACCGCCAGGAGGCCGCCGGTCATGATGCCCGGGAGGGTGGCACGAACCACCACCGAAAGGCTGGTGCGCCAGCGGGGATAGCCCAGGGCGAGCGCCGCCTCACGCAGGGAGTTGGGAACCAGTTTGATCATCTCTTCGGTGGTGCGGAGCACCATGGGAATCATGAGCAGGGCCAGCGCGACGCTCCCCGCCAGGGCGGAAAAATGTTTTTGCTGCGCCACTATCCAGGCCCACGCAAAAACGCCGACGACGATGGATGGAGTACCGTTCATGACGTCGGCCACGAAGCGGGTGACCCAGGTGAGCCGGCTATTGGGATACTCCGCGCAGTAGATCCCGGCCCCAATGCCGATCGGCAGGCCGATAAGGCTGGCCATCCCCACGATGAGGAGCGTTCCCAGAAGAGCGTGGGCCACGCCGCCGCCACTCTCTCCCGCTGGTGCCGGCATCCGGGTGAAAAAATCCAGCGACAAGCTCCCGGCGCCCTTGAGTATCAGATTGATCAGGATGAAGAAAAGCGGCAGCAGGGCCACCACCACCGCCCCCATCATCAGGCCCACCATCAGGTTGCTGAACCCTCTGCGCAGCGTCCTACGATTCATAAGGCACTGCTCCCCGCGCCGGAGCCGCGGGCCACACGCCAGATGAGCAGCCGGGCGCCGGCGTTCACGATCACGGTCACCAGGAAAAGCAGAAAGGCCACGTAGGCCAGAGCGGACAGGTGGAGATCGCCCACGGCCTCGGAGAATTCGTTGGCTATCGCCGCCGCCATGGTATAGCCGGGTGCGAACAACGATGCCGCGATCTCATGCCGGTTTCCAATGAGCATGGTCACCGCCATGGTCTCGCCCAGTGCCCGTCCCAGCCCCAGGATGACCGCGCCGACTATTCCCGAGCGGGCGTAGGGAAGCACCGCCGTGGTTACGGCTTCCCAGCGGGTGGCGCCGAGCGCGAGCGCTGCCTCCCGCTGGGTGTTGGGGACGGCGAGCAGCACCTCGCGCCCCACCGACATGATGTACGGCATCACCATGATCGCCAGGATGATTCCCGCGGCCAGCATCGATGGGCCGTAAATCGGGCCCTGAAAGAACGGCAGGAACCCCAGGGCGTCTCGGAGGAAGGGAAACACGGTGGTGCGGAGCAGGGGGATGAGGACAAAAATGCCCCACAGGCCATAGACCACGCTGGGGATCGCCGCCAGCAGCCCGATGAGGAAGGCCACTGGCTGCCGCACCGCCTTGGGCGCGAACTCCGTCAGGTATATCGC
>JACCRS010000142.1 GCA_013813435.1 Gemmatimonadales bacterium | reverse complement strand
TAGAGCGGATTCAGAGTGGCGGTCACGCGACCTGGCTCCCAGCGGCCAGCTTCTTGAGGACCAGCTCGGATACGCCCTTGAGGGTCTCGAAAACACCGGGGCCGTGCAGGGCATCGGCGGAGAAGCTTTGCACCGCGCGGAAGTTCAGCGCGTCGTCCATTTCCTCCTGAGCCAGGATCAGATCACGCGGTAAATCCTGTTTGATGTACTGGAACACGACCGGGAGCTGGCGGATGTCCACGCCCTGGCCGAGCAGATTGTCCTGCAGATTCTGCAAGCTTTCCAGGTTGTCGTCGAACCGGCGGGCCTGGCTGTCGGCAACGAATACCACTCCGTCAGCTCCCTGGAGCACCAGCTTGCGGGTGGCGTTGTAATAGCTCTGACCCGGCACGGTGTAGAGCTGGAACTTGGTGGTGAAGCCCGAGATGGTACCCAGCTCGAGGGGCAAAAAATCGAAAAACAGGGTCCGGTCGGTTTGCGTCGCCAGTGACACCATGCGTCCCCGCCGCGTTTCAGGAACGCGGCCGTAGACGTACTGCAAGTTGGTCGTCTTCCCGGACCTCCCCGGACCGTAGTAGACGATCTTGCAGGTAATTTCACGCGCGGTGAAGTTGACGAGGGACATTCCTTACCGTCCGAATAGCTCTTTGAGGCTTGCATTGAGCTCGCGCTCGAAATTCTCAGCCCGTATCGGCGGGGCCGCTGCTTGCCGCGGTGCCGCCCCAACCAGCTCCTCGACCATTCGATCGAAGAACAGTTGCACCAGACCAATCGACGTCTCGGGCCCAAACACCACCAGGCCGATCCACCGGCCCCGCGGAGTTCCGAACGCCGCCAGCATACAGCTCAGGCGGCTACCCCCATGAACCACGGCGCCAAACCGCGGCGCACCCATCAAGCGCGCCAACTCCTCGGTCGAGGCCACGATGGCGGAGCCGAGGGCGGCAGCGGTCATCACTTCAAACGAGCGGGCAAATCCATGTTGAGCGACAACCTGTCCCGAGGTAGTCATCAGCAGGATGAGCCTCGCCGACGATTCGGCAAGGAACGTCTGCAGCGGCTCAACCACCCAAGGCTCGAGCGCACGCATCAGTTGAGGCGCCCGACCGCGTCGAGCATCTCGAGTCGGGCGAGACCCAGATTGGCATCCAGTCCGGTCAGCGCCACCAGCACCAGGTCGTTCTGCCCTGGTGCCGCCAGCACCGATCCCTCGTTGCCTCGCAGGTGCACGAATGTGGGAATCCGCATGCCGGCTCCGATGGCGGCCCGGCTCAGGCGCTGCACCAGGCTAGCGGCCAGTGCGGCAACCGCCCGTCCATCGATGCCGTCCATCAGGCGCTCAGCTACGACCAGTCCATCCGTAGCCGAGATCAAAAGAGATCCCCGCACGCCTGGCACCTGGGTCACCCGCACCAGCGCAGCGTTCGCGGGACTCATTCCTGGTGTCCCAGCCAGGCGCGCGCGTCCCGCGCTGCACGTTCAGCTATCAGCCCGAGCCGGGCCATCGGCAGAGACGTTTCCCGTATCGTCAGCAGAACCGTGTCTGGAGTGGGCGCCAGCAGAAAGAGATTGGCTTCCGGCGACTCCACCGCGATGGTCTGCCAGGTGCCCAATCCAAGCAGGCGGGTAGTCCGGGAGGCCTCTTTGGAAACGCCGGCGAGCTCGGCAGCCACGCGATCCCCCACGTCCCCAAGGCTGCCACTGCGCAGGTGACCACTAAGCCGCAGACCGTTGCCGTCGACCAGCAGCAGTCCGTGATCGGTATTGTCGCCGGAAGCTTCGGCGGCCGCCTCCTGGGGCGCGACCACCGGGATCCCCTGCCCTGCCGGCGAGGCTGAAGCGCGAGCGCGGCCGGCCTCGCTCATTCGAGCAAGAGCCTGGGTGATTGCCGCATCGTCAGGATCGATATCGGCGGCGCGCTGGAGGTGTTCGCGGGCTGCGGCTACATCCCCGGCGCGGAAATAGAGAAATCCGATGCCTTTCAATGCGCTGGTTCGCATAGGGTCAACCCTCAGAGCCTCCACCCAGGCGTCGAAAGCTCCGGCAAGGTCACCCTGGTCACCGAGAATGTGGGCCAGGAGATCGTGGGCATCGGCCAGATCCGGGTATCGACTGAGTCCGCCGCGAGCAACCTTATATGCCGCCTCCAGCTGGCCGCGGCGCCGCAGAGCCTCCCCCAACTCCAGAAAGGCGAGACTCGAGGGCTCCTCCGCCAGCCGGGCTGTCAGACCACGGATATCATCACTCACGGTAGCTCTCCAACTCCTCGGCCAGGGTCTCCGCCGCCTGCCTCATCCGTTCGACCCCCGGTGATAGGGCCTCCTCCGCCGCCGTGCGGGTACCCAGGCGAGCCCAGCTCTTCCAGCTTTCCGCCGCACCGCGGAAAAGTCCCAGGGCGGCCTGGCACACTCCGAACAGTCGGCGGGCCTCCGGCATCAGGGGGTCGGTCCGCAAAATCTCCTGAAGCGCGGCGGTTGCCTTCTCGTACTCTCCCTCAGCCAGTGCCTGCCTCACGGGACCGAGCGGCCCAGCGGCGTGACTTCCGTTCTCGCTGACCGGCGGAGCGGCGCTATCGAGGACGATCACACCGGCAGACGAGAGTGCGTAGGCACTGCGGGCCACATCGAACTCGGACCGCCCCAGCGCGGACGCCAGTGCGTGGAGGTCGCGCTGGCCGTCGACGGCGGCAAGCATTTCCCACTCAAGCGGGGCCAGCTCGAGTCTTCCATTCGCCGGGCTGTCCGTAGCCGGGAGCCGGGGAATCACGCGGAGGTGTGGTACCTTGTCCTCCATCCGGGACCATTCGTCCATCCGCCGGGCGGCTTCCATCAACAGCCCCTCGGTCGGGAGCCGGATCGGGGCCTGAACGTCGAGGTTGCAGGGCGCGCCTTCCTCGAACCGGAAATATCCTTCCGCCCAGCCCAGAAGCTCGAAGATTGCTTCCTCAATCTGGGCCTTCAGCTGGCGGTCGAGCTCCCGGCGCGCTATAGCTCCGGCTTCGACCAGAATGTCACCCAGGGGCCGGGGGTCGCCGGACTGCTGCAGCGCTTTTGCCTGATCGAGCTCCAACTGCGAGATCTTTTCCATTCGCACCAGGCGGGCTCCGATCGGCTGTGGATCCTTGCCCAGCGTCGCAGCCACCACCCCACCGCGCTCGAAGGACACCGTCCCCGCCGTCTGGCGAATCTCGGAGGTCACCCGCAGCACCCCGGTCTTGCGGCCCAGGTCGATCAGCTGGAACACGTCCTGGATGTGGAGCTCCTTTAGTGGCCCCTCGAGCGCCATCGCTCAGCCCGCCGCAACGAAGATGTGATGCAGGTCCCGGGCGGAGCGAGCCCGGCTTCGGGCCTCCGTCGCGAAGGGACCCTCAGGATCCAGGTGAATGACGCGCTCCCAGACCTGCACCGCCTCTTCGAACTGTCGTTGCCGGGCGAAGCAGGTCCCCTGGTGGTATAGCGCAGCCTCGTGTTCTGGATCGAACCGCAGTACCCGGGTGAATGCCTCCAGGGCCTGGTGGGTTCGGCCGTCTTCCAGGAGAGCCCTTCCCAGGGCAGTCAAGGCTTCAAGTTCGTAAGGATCGGCTTCCAGAAGCCTCACCAGCACAGGAATGGCGGCGCGGGGAGATTCGGTTCGCCGGATCAGATCTGCGAGAGCAAGGGCGGCGGCGCCATAGGTCGGCAGGAGATCGAGGGCGCGCTCGTATGCGGCCCGGGCGTCCACCCAGTTACGCCGCTCTTCTTCCATGGCTCCAAGCTCGCACCAGACGCGGACCAGCGAGGCGTCGAGCCGCAGAGCTGCGTTGAATGCGGCCAGGGCAGCCGCACGATCGCCCAGGCGCACCGAGACCTGGGCCTGAAGATGGAACAGGTCGGGCCGGTCCGGAGCGAGTGATTGCGCTTCGCGCACACAGTCCTGCGCTCCGGCGGGGTCCTCCAGCGCCAACCGCACTCGCGCTCGAGTCGCCAGTACTTCGACGTCGCGCCGGGACGCGAGGTTATCGGCCAGGGGCACGGCTTCGTTCGCGCGTCCCAAAGCCAGAAGCGCGCGAACTTCGCCTAGTGTGGCATCGGTGGCGTTCGGAAGCAGGACCCGCGCCTCGCGATAGCGCTCGAGCGCTTCGCCATAAAATCCCCGCTTGGCGAAGATGTCGCCCAGGAGTACCGCGGTGGCGCCACGGGGAGCTTTACGCGCGGTGGCGCGGGTCAGCTCAGCTGAAGCCGCGTCCAGCAGACCCCGGCTGATGAGATCGCGCGCCAGGGCCAGAGAGTCCTGAGCCGGTTCGCTCGAGACCGGGGTTTCTGCTGGCGCCAGTTCCCCGAACAGCCGGTCGAGCACTGGGGAATCGAAAGTGAATTCACCCGCCAGCAGCTCCCCGCTCACCTCCGCGACCAGCTCTGGAGCAATGGCGATCGTGGGATCTTCGTACTGCAGGTCAATGGTAAGAGCGAACTTCTGAGGCACGTACAACGGCTCCAGTTCCAGCGCGCGCCGGGTCTCGCGCAACGCGCCCTCGAAGTCACCCAGCTGACTGAGTACAAAGCTCAGATTGTAATGGGCCGCGGCGAACTCCGGGTCCGCGTCGACCGCTTGCCCGAAAGCATTGCGAGCGTCCTCGTAGCGCTTGAGCTCCACCAGCACCAAACCGATCCCGTTCCACCCGATGGAGCTGGAAGGCTGCTCGGTGAGGGCCCGCTGATACTCTTCGAGCGCGCGCTGGTAGTGCCGCCGCTGGAGCAGCAGAAGTGCCATGTTGAGTCGGGCCGTGAGCAGCGGCTGTGAGCCGCCGAGCGCCCGGAGGAAGGCGTCCGCGGCGGGCTCGCCCGACGTCTCGCTGGCGCGGATGACGCCGATGTTATTCCAGGCCAGGCGGTACTCGGGGTCACTCTCGATCGATCTCTGATAGGAGGCGAGAGCTTCGGCCCGCTTCCCCGTCTGGTGCAGACACACACCCCGCTCATTCCACATCTTGGGCGAGTCAGGGAATTCCTTCACCAGCGCGTCGTACAGCCCCAGGGCGGCAGCGAGATCCCGACGCAACAGGTGGACCTCGGCCATGGCCTGGAGATTAAGCCGCCGGTCCTCACCGGCACCCAGAGCGGTCCCGTACTCGCCAAGCGCATCTTCGTAGCGCCCCCTCTGACGTAGCGCCACGCCCTGATTGTAGTGCGCCAAAGGCGCCCCGCCGATCGGCTGGGGCCGCGCTGGTATGTCGGGCAGTGGAGGAGTTGCTGCCGGCTGTTTCCCTGACCGGCCTTCGATCGCCAGATTGGCTTGGGCGCGGGCCAGCATGGGGTTCAGCGTTACCGCGTGCTTGGTGGCCACCCGTGCCGCCTCGTGCTGCCCGAGGTCACCGTACACAAAGGCCAGGAGGTAGTGAGCTTCGGCGTACTCCGGGTTCCTGGCAATGGCTTCTTTCAGCGCAGCGAGGGCCGGCTCACTGAAGCCACTGTTGTAAAGGACTTCCCCGTGGTGAAAGCGGGCGACGGCGTTCCCGGGGTCCTTGACACAGGCACGCGCCAGCCACTCGCCCGCCACGTCGAGCCGTCCCCGGGCCTTCTCGGCAAGACCAAGCTGCAACAGAGTGGGTACGTCGTCGGGGTGACTCGAGAGCAGCGCTTCGAAGGCGGCTATAGCCTCATCGTGCCGCCCGACCGTGGCGTAGGCACGCCCCAGCTCCCAGTGGGGCTCGCGATCCCGGGGCCGGTGGTGGGCTTCCTGGCTGAGCTCCGCTATACGCCGGTCGTAGTGGCCGCTGTCCCGGTACGCGATCTCCAGGTTGGTCTGTGCCACCTGCATCCTCGAGTCAAGCTCGAGCGCGCGGGCGAACTCGGTGATCGCTTCCTCGATCAGGCCTTTCTGATAGTAGAGGACGCCGAGGTTGTTGTGGGCCCCGGCGTCCGACGGGTCGATTCGATGGGCGAAGGAGCGGAGGACCGTTAGATCGCGCTCCGAGAGAGCGGGAGCCGGCATCGATCAGGGCAGCCGGATGGCGTCGAAGATAGACCGCAGGGACGCGATGTCGGGCAGGAGCAGAAAATGTCCTCCCAGTGATCCGCTGGCGCCGTCGACCTGGAACGAGGTCTCCACGCAGAAGGCGTAGTCACGATCGCGGCCGAAGTTCAGGTGAGCACTCGTCAGCACCGCGCCGCTGAGATCGATCACCAGGCTGGGGACGGAAGGCACCAGCATCATACCCATGAAGTCGCTTAGCGCGTTGAGATAGGCGCTCGCGAGAATGTTACCCGCCTCTTTCAGCCCGGACTGCTCCATCTCGCCGAACTCCTGTGTGGTTCCCACTTCGCGGCGCAGCAGGAAATCGCAGAGCGTGCGGGCCGCATGTTGGGGAAACAGCAGCAACGCCCGGCCGGTGAGGTCGCCCATCATGTGCATAAGGACCGCCGCAATGACCTCGTCGGGCCGGCCCACTGTTTCGCAGGCCTCCTCCAGCGGTCGCACGTTAACGCGAGGTACGGTGATCATGATCTTGCGATTGGTCATCTGAGACAGTGCCGTGGCGGCATGACCCGCTCCGATATTGGCCACCTCGCGCATGGCGTCGAGCTGCGACTCCTTCAGATCCCGCACATCTTCCATGCTGCCCTCCTACAGGAGCGCCGCGGCGTCCAATATGAGCGCCGGTTTGCCGTCGGCGAGAATCGTCGCCCCTCCGATGAAGGGCGGCAGCCCGCGAGGGGCGTCGAACGGCTCGACCACGATATCCTGCTGCCCCAGCAGCGCGTCAACCACCAGCGCGGTGCGCCGATCGCCCACTTCCAGGATTACGGTCGGCTGCCGGGCCGAGCGCGACGCTTTCCGGGTGGAAACCAGGTCCTGAAGGTGGACAGTTGGAATCACCTGATCCCGCACCACCAGCGTCTCGCGACCGCGCACCGAAGTTACCGCCCGGCGGTCGAACTCGACCGTCTCAGCGACGTACGCGAGCGGCACGGCGTACCGCTCGCCGCCAGCCTCTGCCAGGAGGGCACGGACTATGGCGAGAGTGAGTGGTACCCGGATCAGGAATGTGCTTCCCCGGCCGAGCTCAGTGCGTACCTCCAGGGTGCCGCCGAGGGCCCGGACCCGGGTCATGGCGACGTCTACGCCCACGCCGCGGCCGGATACGCCGCTGATAGTTCCGGCAGTGCTGAACCCCGGCCGGGCTAGCACCCGCACCAGCAGGTCGTCGGTCAGGGTATCTACCTCATCCGCTGCCACACCCTCCCGGTGTGCCTTGGCGAGGATCCGCGCGCGGTCAATGCCGCGACCGTCGTCGGTGACCCGGAGCGCCACGGTATTACGTTCCCTGGCGGCTGACAAGAGGATGCGTCCTTCGGACGACTTGCCCGCAGCAACGCGCTGATCCGGCGGCTCTATACCATGATCGGCTGCGTTGCGAATTAGATGGAGCAACGGGTCACCTATCTCGTCCAGTATCGACCGATCCAGCTCGATCTCCTCGCCTTCCATATCGAAACGGATCTGTTTTCCCAGCTCTCGGGAGAGGTCGCGCGCCAACCGAGGGAAGCGCTCGAATACCTCACCCACCGGCGTCATCCGGGAGGCGAGCACTTCGGCCTGCATCGAGGACACGAGTCGCGAAATCCTTCCACTCAGCTCGATCAGGGCCGCGTCGTCGGCTTCGGCCGTTAGCGCAGCGAGCCGGTTCTTGGCCACGACGAGCTCGCCCACCTGCTTCATGAGGGCATCCAGCCGGCGGAGATCGACTCGGATCTGGCGGCGAGGTCCCCCAGCGTCCCCCCCCAAAGCCGGTTCCTTGAACTGGACACTCTGTACTTCGCCCACGGCCATGAGCGTGGCCTCGATCTCCTGCTCCGGCCGCTCGGATTGGAGGCGAAAGAAGAATCTGCCGTCAAATTCGTCGCGTTCCAGCTGAGCCAGCGGTGGCTGCACGCCGCTCACGGCTCCGAACGCCTCGGCTCGACGCAGCACCAGAGCGGCTCGCGCACCCCGCATCGCCGCACCCCGGCTGATGACCACCTGCACCGGCCGTGACCTGGGAGCATCAGTGGCGCGCCGGAGCTTAGACTCCGGGATGGGGGGCGATGTCGGGAGTGCCTGTGAGTCGTCGCTTTCGGGGTTGGCCTCTGCCCGCGTACGGGTGCCCTGGGAGGCCAATGCCGCAGCGTCGAGCTCCACAATCAGGTCAGCGTCGGCCGCCTGCTCGGTGCCGTCTGCCGCCTCAACAGCTCCGCCCAGGGTATCCACCACGCGGAAGAGAAGCTGGAAGATGGCAGGGTCGGCGGACACCCGGTTGTGCCGTATGGCGTCGAGCAGGTTCTCCGCGGCGTGCGCCAGCTGGGCCACACCGGCATAACCCATCGTGGCCGCCATGCCTTTGATGGTGTGGATGGCACGAAAGAGCCGGTCCACCGGCTCGAGTGATGTCGGTGCCCGTTCCCATTCCAGCAGCGACCCGTTACAGGCATTGAGGTGCTCGCGGCTCTCCGCGAGGAAGAGGGCTGCGTATTTGGACAGATCCATCGATCAAGCCAGGACGCGCTGAACCGCCTCGAGTACGCGGGAAGGCTGAAACGGCTTGACCACGAAATCCTTGGCGCCCGCCTGGATGGCTTCAACCACCAAAGCCTGTTGCCCCATGGTGCTGCACATCAGGATCTTAGCTTCGGGGTGGTTCTTACAAATCTCGCGAACCGCCTCGATGCCGCCCATGTCCGGCATGACGATGTCCATGGTGACGAGGTCCGGCTTCAGGCTGCGATATTTTTCGACTGCCTGGAGACCCGACTCAGCTTCCCCGACTACCTCGAAGCCGGCCTGACTCAGGATGTCGCTGATCATCGTGCGCATGAAGATGGCGTCGTCGCAGACGAGCACTGTTTGATTCACAGACTTCCTCCGTGCGTTGTGGGCGGAGCAGCGCCTAACTAGGCTCCGATGATCGGCGCAAACAGGGCGTCCACGTCGAGCAGGATGAAGTGCTGAGCCGCATGCAGCCCTACCGCCTTCACCAGTCGAGGGTCAACCCCGGGCAGGTCCCGGCGTTCAACTACCGAGCCGGCGGGAACCTCGAGGAAGTCGATCACCTGACCGACCCCCAACCCGTAGCTCCGGCCCTTGACCTCGAGGACAACGATGGCGCCCTCATCGGCCTCGCGGCGGGGCTGCTCCAGCAGCAGGTGTCCGTCCAGCACCGTGAGCAGGCTGCCCCGGACATTCACCAGCCCTTCGACCGCGTCCGGCACGCCGGGAATTCGGGTAGCCGGCAGGCGGGGGAGGATCTCACGCACGATCCCTGCCGGGGCCGCGCAGATTATCTCACCGATCCGAAAGATGACAGCGTGGAGCGCGGGTGGGTTAGCCATCTCTAATAAAGAAACGAAGATAGCTCAGAAGATGATGCCGGGCAACCAGTTCCTCGCCACCCGCGAAAAGCAGTGCATCACGTAGATCGGCGGGCCATTCAGCTTGGAACTCAAGTGGTGCTCCGCTCACAGGATGGCGGAATGCCAGAGCGGCGGCGTGAAGGGCCTGCCTGGGTGTGGCGCGCTCCAGCAACTCGCCCGTGCGGCGCGCCGAGCCCGAAAGCCGGCGGCTTCCCCCGCCGGTATAGACCGGATCGCCCAAGACGGGATGACCGATATGCTCCAGATGCACCCGAATCTGATGAGTTCGGCCGGTGTGAAGCTCCAAACGGAGCAGGTCCACGATGTCGAAGCGCGCAATGACGGTAGCGTCGGTCCGCGCGGGGCGACCTTCGGGGGAAATCGCCATCCGTTTCCGGTCACGGGGATGCCGCGCGATCGGGGCGTCGATGCGTACCTCTCCCGGGCCCAGGTGCCCCCAGGCAAGCGCGGCGTAGTTGCGCCGCACGCGGCGCGCGGCAATGGCCGCGCCCAGCTTCCGGTGTGCGAGGTCGGTCTTGGCGATGATCATGAGACCGGACGTGTCGCGGTCCAGGCGGTGAACGATCCCCGGGCGCCCTTCGGCACCACCCGACAGTGTGGTCCCCCGAGCTACCAGCGCATTGACCAGCGTGTCGTTCCAGTGACCTGGAGCGGGATGAACCACCAGGCCGGCAGGCTTATCGATGATCGCGAGATGCTCGTCTTCGAACACGAGCGAGAGCGGAATGGCCGCGGGCTTGAGTGTCCGAGGTGGCTCGTGATCCGGGATCTGGACCGCTACCCGCTCGCCTCGGGAGAGAAGCCGCGATGCCCGAGCGGGTTTTCCATCGACCGTGACGCGCTGGTCGGCAACCAGTCGGGCGGCCTGGGTTCGGGAGAGGGCCATCTGGTCGGCCAGAAACCGGTCGAGGCGCTCTGTCGCCGAACTGATAACGGTGAATTCGACTTTGTGTGCGGGAGGCTCCTCCACGGCGTCGGAGCTGCCCGCTGGCCCGCTGCCCGGCCGGGCTTTCACCTCAGCCGGCCGGAACCGACTCTGCCTCGGCTCGGCGTGCGTCTTCCCGCCACAGCGAGATGGCGAGCGCGATGGCGCCGCAGCTCACGGCGATGTCGGCCACGTTGAAAGTGGGCCAGCGCAGGGCTCCGATTCCCACGTCGAGGAAATCCACGACTCCACGCGCGCTGCGCACCCGATCGATCAGGTTGCCCGCGGCTCCGCCGGCAACCAGTCCGAGCGCCAGCTGGCGAAACCGGTCAGCAGCAGGGCTACTGCCTGACATCCGGGCCAGAACGAACACCGCCACCAGAGCCACCACGAAGAAGATCCAGCGGGAGTAGGGCCCCACGTGAAGGCCGAACGCGGCCCCGGGGTTGTAAACCAGACGTAGCTGAAACCAGTCACCGATCACCGCGACTCCGGGTGTACGGAGCAGAGTAGCCTCGGCGATGAGCTTGGTGATCAGGTCGAGCACCACCGTCACCAGGGCCGCTAACACGAACAGCCGGCGGGGAGCTCCAGCCATTTGGACTTGCCCGGAGGGAAGCGTAGGAGCCTGCCCTGAGCCCTGCGAAGGATCAACGGCGCTTGCCATCTTCCTCTTTCTCTTTGCAGGTGATGCAAAGCCGGGCATGAGGCAGAGCATCCAGCCGCTCGAAGTTGATCTCCTGACCGCACTGGTGACAATGCCCGAACTTGTCCGGCGTGCCGTATAGGCGGCGAAGCGCTTCATTGACGTGCCAGAGATAGCGGCCTTCCTGCGAGGCGAAAAGAAACTGCTTCTCCCGCTCCATCGCATCGGTGCCCTGGTCCGCCATGTGAAACGAATAGGAGGAGAGATCGCCGTCGGATGACTGCAGCGTCGCGTTAAAGGACTCGTCGTAGTAGCCCAGCTCCTTCATGACGCGGGCGCGCTCTTCCATCAAACGTTTCTCGAGATGGGTAAGCTGTTTCTTGTTCATCACTCGTCCATAGGTTGAGGGCCAATGTCAGCCCGGCCGTCCTGATGTCGTTGCACTCCCACCACCACCCCCTGCCCATCGATGTCGACCTTCTGCTCCAGGTCGGGCACCGATGCGCGGGCGCCCACCTCGAAGCGGCGCGCCAGCGTTTCTCCCCGGATGAACTGCGCGTGCGCGCGTGCCGCGTCCAGGAGCGGTGAATCGCCGTCGATCCAGAGCGAGATTCGATCGCTGTAGTGATAACCTGCTTCTTTCCGGATCCGCTGTACCCGGTTCACCACCTCGCGCGCCAGACCCTCGTCCTTGAGCTCCTGGTCCAGGTGCGGATCCAGGGCCGCCACGAATGGTCCGTCGCTCGCCACCAGCCAGTCGCTCGCAACTTCACGCTCAACGACGACATCCTCGGGGTGAAAGATGGCCGGCTCTCCTTCGACCTCGATGGTGGCTGAAACTCCCTGCTCCAGCCCGCGCAACTGCTCGATACCCAGTCCAGCGGCCGCCGCCGCCACCACCGGCGTCCTCTTCCCGTAACGCTTGCCGAGGGTCCTGAAGTTCGGCTTGGGACGGAGGCGGACCAGATCGGTGTCGGAGGCAACGACCTCGATCTTCTTGACATTGACCTCCAGCCTCAGCAGCTCCAGAAGCTGCTCCAGCGCCGGTCCCCGGACTACGGCCGGAACGGCTACCTGCATCCGCCCCAAAGGCTGGCGGACCCGGATGTTTCGTTCTTCCCGTGCGGCCCGGGCGAGCGACGCCAGTCGGCGAACGGCGTCCATCGCCGTCTCCAGGTCGGACTGCCGTGAGCCCCGAGCCTCGGGAAACCCGGCAAGGTGTACGGATGTTCCCGCCAGGGACCGGTGAAGCCAGTCGCTCACGAAGGGTGCGGCCGGAGCGAGCAGGCGGCTGACGGTTGCTAACGCCTCCTGAAGCGTAGCGAGAGCCGCCGGATCGGCTACCGTGCCGGGGGCCCAGAAACGGGAACGGTTGACCCGCACGTACCATTGTGACAGGTCATCGACGACAAAATCCAGGATGGTGCGAACCCCACCGGTGGCGTCGTACCGCGTCCATGCGTCCGCTACCGATTCGACCGTGGCCTCGAGCCGGCTCAGAAGCCAGCGGTCTACGGGAGGCCGCTGGTTGGCCGGCGGCGCCTCAGCCGGCGTCCAATCACCCGCGTACCCGGCAAAGAATGTGTAGCTGTTTCTCAGGGCGTTGAAGAACTTGCCGGCCACATCCGGAATAGTTCTGGGATCGAACCGCTTGGGCAGCCACACCTGGCTGGACGCCAGAAGGTATAACCGCGTGGTATCCGCGCCATACTGCTCCAGCATAGCCCATGGATCGACCACGTTTCCCTTTGTCTTCGACATCTTCTGCCCGTCGGCATCGAGAACCAGCTCGTTCACTACCACATGTCGGTAAGCCGGCTCGTCGAATGCGGCGGTGGCGATGGCCAGAAGCGAATAGAACCAACCCCGGGTCTGATCGATGCCCTCGCAGATGAAGTCGGCCGGGAAGTGCCGGACAAACTCCTCCTGGTTCTCAAACGGATAATGCCACTGGGCATACGGCATCGAGCCGGAGTCGAACCACGTGTCGATCACCTCCGGACTGCGCCGCATCAGCCCGCCACACCGGCAGGCCCAGGTGTATTGATCGATAAACGGTTTGTGGGGATCGAATCCTTCGGGCAGGGGCCGCCCCCAACGCTCGCCCAGCTCGGCGTAGCTTCCGATCACCACGACGTGGGAGGGATCATCTTCGCATACCCAGACAGGAAGCGGCGTGCCCCAATACCGATCGCGCGACAGTGCCCAGTCTACGTTGTTTTCGAGCCATTCACCGAACCGCCCCGCCCCCACCTCGGGCGGGTGCCACTCTACTCCACGGTTGAGTTCGAGCATCCGCTCCTTCACCGATGACGTCCGGACGAACCAGGAGTCGCGGGCGTAGTAGATGAGCGGGCTGGAGCAGCGCCAGCAGTGGGGATAGGTGTGGGTGTAGGGCTCGGTGAGATGCCAACGCCCATCCTGCTTGAGCCGCTGCACGATCAGGTCATTGGTCTCGCGCGCCGTGACCAGGCGGCCTTCGATTTCGGGCCAGGTGGTTCCAATCAGCGTTCCATCCGGGGCCACCGGACGCACCAGTGCAAGACCGTGCTCCATCCCTGCCCGATAGTCGTCGGCACCGAAGGCCGGTGCCAGGTGCACCATGCCCGACCCATCTTCCGCGGTTACGAAGTCACCCGCCACCACCAGCCGTGACGCCTTGTCTTGGGGTAGTGCTACCACCTCGAGCGGCCTCTGGTAGCGAAGGCCGATCAGCTCACTGCCTTTGAAGGTGCGGGCGGCACCCAGCTCGCCGAAGGTCGGGGCGCCCCGCACCGAGCTGCTCGGAATCGACGCTCGCGCCGTGGCGAGAACGATCCGCCGGCCATCGACGACGTACTCGCCGTACTCCAGCTCAGGGTTGACCGCCACCGCCACGTTGGACATGAGCGTCCACGGCGTGGTGGTCCAGACCAGAAGCTGTCGGGTGGTACCGTCCTGGAGTGGAAACGTCAGGTAGATCGAGCTAGTGGAAACGGTCTCATATCCCAGCGCGAGCTCATGACTGGAGAGCACTGTGCCGCACCGGGGGCAGTACGGCAAGACCCGGTGACCACGATAGAGAAGGTCTCGCTGATGCAGCCGCTGAAGCAGCCACCAGACGCTCTCGATGTAGTCGTTGCTACAGGTTACGTAAGGATGCTCGTAATCCAGCCAGTAACCGATGCGGTCCGAGAGGTTCTCCCACTCGCCCTGGTATTTAAAGACGCTCTTCCGGGCCCGCGCGTTGAACTCCTCAACTCCGAAGCGTTCGATATCCTTTTTTCCGGTGAGCTTGAGCTCCTTCTCAACCTCGATCTCAACCGGCAAGCCGTGGGTGTCCCACCCCGCAATGCGGGTCACCGACTGCCCTTGCATGGAATGAAACCGGCAAACGAGATCCTTGATGGTACGGGAGAAGACGTGGTGGAGGCCCGGCCGTCCATTGGCTGTCGGAGGGCCCTCATAGAACACAAACGGAGGACCGTCGCGGGTGGCCTCGATGGTCTGCTGGAAGAGTCCCTCGGACTTCCAGATCGCCAACTGACGCTGCTCGAGTTGATTCGGGGTGAGGTCGGGCCAGGAAGGAAACGCCATCAGGTAAGCCGTTCCACCAGGCCACGGATGAGTCTAGTCAGCGACGGCTCCGCCGATGCGGCAGTGGCGATAATGCGCCCAATCTCCGCCGGCTCGAGAGCGTCGGGAAGACACTGGTCGGTAATGATCGAGATGCCCAGCACACGCATCCCCGCGTGCACGGCGACGATGACCTCCGGCACGGTCGACATGCCTACCACGTCCGCTCCCAAGGTTCGCAGCATGCGGTATTCGGCACGAGTCTCGAGGCTGGGGCCCGGCACCGCCACATACACCCCCTCCCGGAGCACGATGCCGAGCTCCAGGGCCGTGGTCCGAGCCAGCGCCCGCAGCTCGGTATCGTAGGGGGCCGACATATCAGGGAATCGCGGACCCAGACGATCGTCATTAGCACCCACCAGAGGATTGTCCCCCAGCAGGTTGACATGGTCACTGAGAAGAACCAGGTCTCCCGGGCTCCAGAGCGGATTCATGCCACCGCACGCGTTGGAGACCACCAGAGTTTTCACACCCACAGCGCTCAGGACCCGAATCGGGAAGGTCACATCCCTGAGGTCGTATCCCTCATAGCGGTGGAATCGTCCCTGCATCGCAATGACGGGCCGTTTTCCCATATGACCCACGAGAAGCCTGCCCGCGTGGGTCTCGACGGTAGACAGAGGGAATCCGGGGATCTCCTGGTAAGGGATTGATGTGTCCACCTCGATCTCGCTGGCCAACCCGCCGAGGCCGGTGCCAAGGATGATTCCCACGTCGGGCTTGAGCGAGGTGCGCTGGTGCACGACGCCGGCAGCCCTTTCAACCCGGTCGAACAGCGTCGGAGCTGCCGTCACTGCGGCTCTACCATCTGCGGGCTGGACGCTGCTCCACCCACCTCGGGCCCGGTGCGGCGCTGAAGTCCATCCACCTCCCCGAGATGGCGCTCGAGGAGGGCTCGAAAGCTCGCTACGTAAGCAGTAAATTGGCGCGCGGCTCCAGCGGCTCGCTCTCGGACGACTGCCTCCTCCTGTCCCGCACGCTCCAGGATGCGCTCCGCCTCATTACCAGCCTCCCGCAGCATTAACTCGGCTTCGCGCTCGGCCTGGGCCTTACTGTCAACCCTGAGCTGCTGCGCAGCCACTAGGGCCTCGTTCATCGCCCGCTCCCGATCGCGGAACGCACGCAGTTGCTCCTGAGCGCTCCTGAGTCGTTCCTCGTGTTGCGCCCGGTCGCGCAGCAGCCGCTCGAGCTCGTCCGAGACCGCAAGCTTGAACTGGTCCACCTGCGCGCTGTCGTAGCCGCGGAACGTTCGCTGGAACTCCTGCGACCGTACATCGAGAGGCGTAAGATGAAAGGCGTGGTCGTCGGTCATAAGCTCCGCTCGCCGAACAGCACGGTCCCCAGCCTGATCATAGTTGCGCCCTCCTCCACCGCTATCGGATAGTCGCCTGACATACCCATGGAAAGCTCAGGGAGTGAATGGCCGGAACGCTGGCCTGCGTCACGCAGCTCCCTCAGGAGCCTGAATGCGCGGCGTTGCTCGCCGTGATCCTCGGTGAGTGCACTGAGAGTCATCAGACCTCGCACCTCCAGCCGTTGGAAGCGCTGAAGCTGATCCAGAAGCGCGGGCAGTGACTCGGGTGGCGCGCCGCCTTTCTGGGGCTCAGCCGAGCAATTGACCTGTACCAGCACCGGCTGGGGACTTGCTCCGGTGGCACGCCGATCCAGTTCGGCGGCCAGATCGGCCCGATCGACCGAATGAATGAGAGCGAACCGCCCCACCGCGTTCCGCGCCTTGTTGCGCTGAAGGGTACCGATTAAATGCCATTCGACCGTCAAATCAGTCAGAGCTTCCTGCTTGGGAAGCGCCTCCTGAACGCGATTCTCCCCCACATCCACCAGCCCCGCCGCAACAGCCGCCCTGACAGCTTCAGGACCGTGCGTCTTGGTTACCCCTACGATCCGCACCGGGTGCTGCCAGCCACGGGCGACCTGACATCGAGCCACCGTCTCGCGAACAAGGGCCAGCCGAGCCGCAAGGCCTGGGAAGTCCATAACCCCATAATTTACCGTCGGATGATCTGTTATTGAAGACGAGCGGACAGGCGGATCTTAAGTCTTCGGCTATAACCCTGATTTCGGTCGGAGTGAGGACTACACGCTCCGATCAATCCGTCCCTCCGTCAATTCGTCCTCCCGTCCACCGGTCCTTCCGTCCGTCTGTCTACTCCCCGCATCCGCAACTCCAGCAGCGCCGACCGTAGCGCCGGATTGGGCGAGAGCTTCAGCGCGTGCTCCAGACTGCTCTGCAGCTTCTCCTCCATTCCCCGGGCGCTGTAGGAGTAGGCCAGCTGCACGAATGGAAATGACAATGTGGAAGCAATACTGGCACTGGTGCTCTCCAGCTTGCTGACATCGCCCTCCAGCAGCCCGGCGTAGCGGTACGTCTCCCATACCAGACGTTCCGTCGTTGGAATGTCGAGCGGAGCGCCCGCCAGCCGCTGCCGGTCCAGCGCGGATGAGGTGGTGTCAGGCTCGCTGGTTTGAAGGATGAAGCCGAGACCCTGCTGAACCACGTACTGGCCCATGCCGGCGAATTCACGTCCCGCGGTGATAGCCCAGACGATCGGCCGCCTGCCTACGTTCTGCTGCACTACGCTCAGTGAGAGGATGTCGTTGGGGAGGAGGTAGGAGCCGGCTTCCAGTGTGCGCCTCAAAGGCCCCAGCTTAAGCGGCTGCGTCTGAGGCACGGCGTAGCCCCTCATGGCAATGGCGATGGCCGAGTCGGGCATGGTGTGCAACGGCCAGCTTGGCGGCGCTCTTCGGTCCGCGCGCCAGATCCGGGGCAAATCCGCCATCTTCACCGGACGCACCGGGTTATCGCGCAGCTGGCGCATGTACCAGTCGGTGTTGGCCAGGGCCAGGCAGACCACTGTGACGTCTTGGCGAATTCCCTCGACCTCCTGCGCCCACCAGAGGGGAAAGGTGTCGTTATCGCCATAGGTGAACAGGATTCCGTACGGTGGTGCGGTGTTCAGAAGGTCGTATGCGAAGTCCGCCGCAAGCGTGGCGTCCGAGCCGTGGCGCCTGGAGGCTGAGGACCAATTGAGAACCAGCGGAACCGCGGCCAACAGAAATCCCGCAGGCGCCAGGCGCCGGAGCGCGCCCATGTGCTGCATCAGTTTGCCAACCAAGAGCGCTATGCCCATACCGGCCCAGAGTCCCCAGACTGTGAAGCTGACTACGAAGAAGTAGTCTCGCTCGCGCACCTCGTGGTGGCCGCCCTGGGGGTAGTAGTCGAACCAGCGGCCGAAACCGGGCTTGAAGTTCATGTAGACCACCAACCCCACGCCCGTAACCAGGAACAACATGAAGAGCAGCCACCACGCCGGACGATCAACTCGGCGCTGGGCGTAGGAGCCGCGAAGGCCGAGGCCAAAAAAGACCGTTGCGATCGTCAACTGAACCCAGAAGCCGACTGCTTTCGCCCACTGCCAGGTGAAATACACCAAGTAGTCCGAGAACTGGATGGCCATGAGGCCCAGAGTCCGTCCCGGGTTGTCAGGTCCATGAGGAACTGTCGGATCATCCAGGGGAGTGCGAGGGGGGTACTGGGCCCGTCGTATGACCGCCAGCAGTGCGTCGAACGTGGCCGGAGCAGCTTCGTTGATTGGAGGATTCTGCGCTGACCGGATATACAGGTAGAGATATGGCGTCACCCCAATGCAGGCGATGAACAGCGTGAGTGCCGCAAAGGCGCCTGCCTTGCCCAGAGTGGCGTAAACCGCCGCTGCCACGAAGCACAAACCGCCCAACAGGATCAGCGCACTGCTACCGAGCCCCAGCCCAATCAGCAGCGCCCAGACTCCCGCAACGACCGCTGCCTGGCCCCATTCATGGCGCCGCTGAGCCGGATCGAGTGCCGGGGCTCTCAGTAGCGTAGCTACCATGAACATCACGACACCCGGGCCGGCCAGCAGAGCCAGCAGGTGGTTACCGATCGAGATGCCGGCGAGGTATACGATCAGCAGTAATACGCGGGGGCCGCGGTCAGTGCCCCGCGCTCTTCGCCACACGTGAGCCAGCCATGCCATAGCCGCAATGGTAAAGGTGGCTACGGTATAGACCTCAGTCTCGTTCGAGTTCTGCCAGTTGGTGAAAGCGAAAGCTCCGAGCATCGCCGCTACCGCCGCTCCCATCCGGGGAAGCAGCCGAGCCATGCCATGCTCGAGACCGGCGGTGAACCCCCGAATGGATTCGTGGGCAACCAGAAAGAACAAGCCCGCGGCCGCGGCGCTCAGGACGGCGCTCAGCAGGTTGGTTCGAAGAGCGTACTCCCCGGTGGGGATCAGCATCGCCCACACGTGGGCAATCATCACGAAGAGCGGAGTGCCCGGTGGGTGCGGAATCCCGAGCGTCCTGGCCGCCGCAATGAGCTCGCCTGCGTCCCAGAAAGTGACGGTGGGGGCGAGCGTGATGACGTAGACCGCCAGCACCATCCCCGCCACCGCTAGGGCGGCGCGGTAGGGTGGACGGTCTGCCCCAGGATCGGTCACGAGCCGGTGCCCACCGCATGGGCCAATGCCAGCGCCTCCCGAGCCCCAGCTACATCGTGCACCCGGAAAAGCCGGGCCCCCCGGTCGTAGCCCATGGCGCACGCTGTCGCAGTGGCGCGATCGCGGTCTTCCAGTGGTATGTTCGCAGCGGCTCCGAGGAAGCGTTTGCGGGATGGCCCCACCAGCACCGGCCGGCCCAGCGCCTGGAGTGCCGTCAACTGGTCGAGCAGCAGGAGATTCTGTTCGGCAGTCTTGGAGAACCCGAAACCCGGATCGATCACCGTTGCGTCCTGACCGATTCCCGCCTCGGTAGCAAGGGTCAAAGCGCGACGCAATTCGGCTAGAACTCCTCCGATTACATCCCCTCCGTAGTCCGCATGACGATATGACGCGAGCTCCAGGATAGAGCCACGAGAGTGCATCAGGATGACGCCAGCGCGGGCTGATGCCACAGTTGACGCCATTGCGGGGTCCAGCCGAAAAGCGGAGACATCATTCACCACCGCGGCGCCGGCGTCGAGTGCGGCGCGGGCTACAGACGCCTTTACGGTATCTATGGAGATGACCAGCTCGGGATAGTTTTGCGCCAGCGCCTGGATTACGGGAATGACGCGTTGCAGCTCTTGCTTTGCAGGAACGTCCTCGGTGCGGCCCGGACGGGTTGACTCGCCCCCGATGTCCAGAATGTGGGCCCCGGCGCCGAGCAGCTTCTCGGCATGCGCCAGGGCCGCTGCCACGCCAGTGTAATGGCCACCATCGCTGAAGCTGTCGGGTGTGACGTTGAGGATTCCCACGATAACCGGCCGGTCGAGAAAGACCGATCCGCGTCCCGTCTGCCACGTTGTGGCGGAGGCTGGTGGCAGCGCCATCCCGATACCAACCGCTACCTCGCTGAGCGATTCGGGGACGGTCCATGGCCGGGCTAGCGCGCTCAATCGGGACCGGCTGCCAGCGAGGATCGCCCAACCATCACCGGTAAGCACTTCCAGGCCAAGGGTACCAGCAAAGGGGACCAGAGCCTCGAGTGCGCCCTGGTCCAGTCCGGTGAGATGAAAGGCTGAGGTGTGGATCCCTTCGGCGGCGGTGCCCGCTAGCGACTCCTCCCAACCGTGGGAGCGGAGCGCGTCACGCACCGCTCTGGGTGAGTGAAGCGCCAGCGGCGTAACATTCACGCGCCGGCTGGTTCGGCCGGAGGCGCTCCCAGAATGGGGGCACGGGACGGAGCGGTCCCGGGCTTGGCTGCTGTTCCGGCCGGGGCGGCGCTTGGCGCTGCCGGGGGCAAGCTGCGCGGCGGCAGCGGCAGATTCTTGGCCAGCCGATCGAGGTCCTCGCGATCGATGGTCTCCCGATCGAGCAGCGCTTGAGCGATACGGTCAAGAAGCTCGCGATTCTCGCTCAGGATAATGCCGGCGCGGGCATAGGCCTCGTCGATCAGACGCTTCACTTCGTCGTCCACCATCTGCGCGGTGCGCTCGGAGATCTCGCGCCGCTGGGCGAACTCGCGGCCGAGGAAGATCTCCTGCTCCTTGTCGCCCACCGCGAGTGGGCCGATCAGCTCACTCATGCCGAACTGAGTGACCATTCTCCGGGCCAGGCCAGTAGCCCGTTCGATGTCGTTCCCTGCCCCGGTGGTGATCTTGTCGGCGCCAAACACCAGCTCCTCCGCCACGCGGCCTCCGAAAAACATCGCCAGGCTGCCGATGAGCCAGTCCTTGCTGTAGTTGTGCCGGTCGACTTCGGGCAATGACGCAGTGAGGCCCAGCGCTCGGCCGCGGGGCACGATGGTAACCTTGTGAACCGGATCGCTGCCCGGAATCTTGATGGCCACGATGGCATGGCCCGCCTCGTGATATGCCGTCAGCGTACGCTCGTCTTCGGTGAGCACCAAGCTGCGGCGCTCAACTCCAAGCATGACCTTGTCCTTGGCATCCTCGAAGTCCGACATATCGACCAGAGTCTTGTTCCGCCGGGCAGCAAGCACCGCCGCCTCGTTCACCAGATTGGCCAGATCGGCTCCGGCCATCCCCGGCGTTCCCTTGGCGATCACGTCGAGCCGTACGTCGCCCGCCAGCGGGATCTTCCGGGTGTGAACCCGGAGAATGCCTTCCCGCCCGCGCACGTCGGGTGCATCCACCACGATCGTCCGGTCGAAGCGGCCGGGCCGAAGTAGCGCCGGATCGAGCACGTCGGGACGGTTGGTGGCTGCCACCAGAATGACACCATCGTTGGACTCAAAGCCGTCCATTTCGACCAGCAGCTGGTTGAGGGTCTGCTCCCGCTCGTCGTGTCCGCCGCCGAGTCCGGCGCCACGGTGCCGCCCCACCGCATCGATCTCGTCGATGAAGATGATGCAGGGTGCGTGCGACTTGCCTTGTTCGAAGAGGTCGCGCACGCGGCTGGCCCCGACGCCGACGAACATCTCGACGAAGTCCGAGCCGGAGATGGAATAGAAGGGCACGCCCGCCT
>JACCRS010000086.1 GCA_013813435.1 Gemmatimonadales bacterium | reverse complement strand
GCCTCGAGCACCACGAGCCCGGCTCCAGCCGCCACCTGCTGGCCGGGGGCAACCTGCACCCGAAGCACGAGGCCCGGCATGGGCGCCTTTAGCACAGGACTCACCAACTGGCGATCTACGCTTCCGGTCAGGGTCCGGATGTGGCGGGTGCGCTCGTCCATAACCTCCGCCTCCCAGCGCTCGCCACCGGGGGCCAGGGCCCAGCGGCCCCGGCCCAGTGACTCCACCAAGAACGTGCTGGGACGTCCGTTGAGCAGAAGCTGCCGCAGTGGAGTGCCGGGGATTAGGCCCAAGGTGGCGGTGTAGGACTCCCCGCCAACGGTAACCTGGTCGCGGTCTACTTCGACCTCGATTACCTGGCCTCCCACGAGCACGGCGTATCTCAAACCGGCTCCAGCACTGCAACGGTCTCCACGTGGGTGGTCTGCGGGAAAAGATCGAATGCCTGCACTGAGGTGAGATGAAAGCGCTCGAGGCGCTTCAGGTCACGGGCAAGAGTAGCCGGATCGCAGGAGATGTAGACCAGCCGGCCGGGTGCCAGTCGGCTCAGCTCAGCACTCACCCGCTGGTCCATGCCAACACGCGGCGGATTGGCGATGACCAGTTCAGGCTGATGCAGCTCCCGGAGCGCGTCTTCGACCCGTCCAGTAAGCCTTCTTGCCGCTGGCCCTCTGGTCTCCGCTTCCGCCACGGCGCGCCGGTCGACCTCGACGCTCTCGACGATAGCTCCCCTCCCCGCAAGCTGAAGGGTGGTCTCACCGATGCCGGCATAGAGGTCCCACACCCGCCGGCCGGCCACCTCGCCGAGTTGCTCTATTGCATAGCTACGCACCCGGTCGCCCATTTCCGGATTGACCTGCTCGAACACGGTGGCGGGAAAGGCTTCCGCTGTGCCGGCAACGGCCCGGGCAGCTCCACCCTCAGGCTGATACCAGATGGTAGCCACAATTCCTCGGCGATCGAGCTCCCGGCGGAGACGATCGAACCCGGACCACACCTCACCTGCTCCTACCCGAAGCACCACATGCCTGCCGCCCTGCCGGTCGGATCGCAGAACGACCTGCGCCAGATGCGGCGGCAGGTATGGCCGAAGCGCTCGTATCGCCTGCCACAACTCCATCAGCTCGGGAACCGTGATGTGGCACCACTCCAGATCGAAGACCTGGTCGGGCCGGCCGTAGCGATGGAGTCCGATGCGGCTGCCCTCCTGGCTTACGTGTAGAGTTACCTTGGTCCGGTAATCGAAGATCTTCGGGGCAGGAACGATCGGCGGATCGGAAACGTCACGTTTGCCCAGCCGCCGGAGGGCATCGCCCACAAATGAGCGGCGACTGTCGAGCTGAAGCTCATAAGCCACGTGCTGAATCTGACAGCCGCCACACTGGTCGTTGACGTAATGGGGACAGCGGGGGTCTACCCGATCGGCGGAAGGCTCGAGAATCCGGCCGAGCCGGGCACGGGCAAAGCGCTTGTGCTCGCGAAGCTCGGACAACTCGATCAAATCTCCCGGGGCGGTGCGAGGCACGAACACGGTCTTACCGTCCGGCAGCTTGCCCACTCCGTCTCCACCGGTGGCCAAGCGAAGGATACGTACCGTCGTCACCGAAGCCCTTCACTTCGCGCCTGCCGAGCCCATTGGCTGAGCGCTCCTGCCTCCATTGAAGCGGAGGGGCGCTTGGCCTGACGCGCTTCGTCCTCCGCGAGAGCCGCAGCCACCGCCAGCTCGAGAATCCGGCCCGCTTCCTTGCCGGGCGTTAGCAGATCAGGGCGCCGGTCCAGAAACTGAATGTCGATCTCGCCCCGCTGAAATTCCGAGTCGGCTATCAACCGGCGTTGAAAGGCTTGATTGGTGGCAACTCCGGCGATCACCAGCTCATCCAGGGCCTGCTTCATCCGCCGGATGGCCTGGGCCCGATCCGGTGCCCAGACGATCAGTTTGGCCAGAAGCGAATCGTAGTACAGCGTGATCTCGTCTCCGATGTCTACACCGCCATCCCATCTCACGCCGGGGCCGCCCGGCACCCGCAGGTACTCGATCCGGCCGGTGGAGGGGAGGAATCCGCTGGCCGGATCTTCGCTGGTGATGCGGCACTCGATTGCCCAACCGCGCGGAGTCAGCCAACCACCGTGGATCCGCATCGGTTCGCCCGCGGCGATCCGGAGCTGCTCACGAACGAGGTCCACACCGTACACCAGCTCGGTGACCGGATGCTCGACCTGGATCCTGGTGTTCATTTCCAGGAAGTAGAATCTGTTGTCATCGGCCAGCAGAAATTCGCAAGTACCTGCCCCGCGGTATCCAACCGCCTGAGCTGCTGCGACAGCTGCAGACCCCATCCACTCGCGCAGATCGGTCGAGAGTGCCATCGAGGGAGCTTCCTCGAGTAACTTTTGATGTCGCCGCTGGATCGAGCATTCCCGCTCACCCAGATGCAGAGTCCGCTCATCGTCCGCCAGGATCTGAATCTCGATATGGCGCGGCCGTTCGATAAACTTTTCCAGGTAAACACTTGGATCGCCGAACGCCTTGAGCGCTTCCGACGCGGCAGTGCCCAGGGCTGCCTCGAGAGCCGCAGAAACCCGGACCACCCGCATCCCTTTGCCACCGCCGCCCGCGACGGCCTTCACGATCACGGGATACCCGATCTCCTCCGCCACCGTGAAGGCCGCGGCACGATCCTGAACCGGCGCGATACCACCGGGCACAATGGGCACACCCGCCTCCTGCATCCTCCGCCGGGCCTCCGTCTTGTCGCCCATGGCCCGAATGGCGGATGCCGGAGGCCCAATCCAGATCAGGTCGGCTGCCTGAACCGCATCCGCGAACGCGGCGCGCTCCGCCAGGAAACCGTAGCCCGGGTGCACGGCATCGGCGCCGGTCTCACGCGCAGCTGCGATCAACCGGTCAATCGAGAGGTAGCTCTGGGATGGTGGTGCCGGCCCGATGGGGATGGCTCGATCGGCCGCACGCACGTGGGCGCTGCCTCGGTCGGCCGCTGAGTAGACGGCCACCGCTTCCAAGCCCTCTTCATGACAGGCGCGGATTATTCGTAGCGCGATCTCGCCGCGATTCGCGATGAGGACGCGGTTCATCGGACGGGAAGGACGGGAAGGACGGGAAGGACAGCTAAGAGAAGCGGAATCTCTCTAGTTCTTGCCCTCCCTCTCTTTCCCAACCTTCCCGTCTTTTCCGTCCTTCCCGTCACCGGCGGCATGCAGGGGGGGGGGCGTCTCCGAAGATGGGAAGGAAGCTGCTGCAGAGGAGCAGATTGTAGCGGGCTGCGTCATCGTACACTCGCCGCACCTCGCCCACCCACACCGACTCTCCCTGCCGTACGGCTGCCAGCAGCTCGGTAAAGGAGAGCGCCTCCGGACCGGGATCCACCGGGCGGCTCACCCGGGCCAATCGGGAAGAGGTCCAAGTCGCCGTTGGCGCTGCGGCGGTGTCGGCGGTAGGCGAAAGGCAGAGAGGCCGGCGCACCGCGACGCCGGCAAGCGCGTGGCGGATGGGGAGACCGGGATCGGTCTCCATGGCCTCCGCCATCCGGCGGCGGTACATGGAGTCGGTGGCGTAGCGGTCGGGACGGAGAGGCAGGATTTTGCGGGAGCGCAGATCGATGTTGTCGTACCACACCGAAAGCGCCTCGAGGTCACTGCCCACCAGAAGCACGCCGCCAACCGGGCAGGAGCTCAGCAGGTTGGCACCCAGCTCCATGATAAACGTCGGCATCGGCGGGTCACCGGACCGGGTGCGCCGGTGTCCGCCGGCCGCCCAGCCCGAGTCTTCCAGGAAGACTACCGACCGCTCCAGCTCAGCCAGCCCGCGAAAGACCATGCCGGAGTCGACCGCGAGTCGGACAGCCTGATCGAAGGCGGTGGCCGCAAAATCCAGATAGAGCATGCCATCGGGATCGCCCCGGTGACCCTGGAGATGCCAATCGCGCGCGTCGAGAAGGTAGAAGCGGCCCAGCTGGAACCAGGCTCGGCCGTCGTCCGGCGCGGTGGCGAGGTAGCGGCCCAGCAGCCCGATGGCCATGCGCCGCTCACCGGACCGCTCGAGAGCAGCGGCGCGCGGCGCAACGTTGGGATCAACCGCTGCCTGCGCGCGAACCTCTCCAGAGAGAAGGGCGGCCAGGGCAAGTACAGCCGAAGCTGCGGAAGAGAGGCGATGCACCGGTCAGGTCATGGCAAGGTGCGCTGGGCTTGTGCCTGTAACATTGTGTGACAAAAATGGCCCGGGTGCCAGAAGTTAGCTAGTAGGGGGACGCCCGTGCAGGCTGGGCCTGCACGGGAGCCGGGGACCTGGGAGCCTGCTAACGAGGGTAGTCATTGCGAGCCGCGTAGCGGCGAAGCAATCTCGGCTCGGGGGTGGCGGCCTCGAGACTTACAACGGAATATTCCCGTGCTTCTTTGGGGGATTCCGGTCACGTTTTCCCCGAAGTGTCCTCAGAGCTTCGATGAGGCGAGGCCGGGTATCACGGGGGTCGATGACGTCATCGATATAGCCACGCTCGGCGGCGGCATAGGGGTGGGCGAACTTCTCGGTGTACTCGTCGATCAGCCTTGCCGTGGCCGCCGCCGAATCGTCGGCCCGGGCAATCTCGTCCTTGAAGAGAATCTCCACGGCCCCTTTGGGACCCATGACCGCGATCTCGGCCGAGGGCCACGCCAGGTTCACGTCGCCCCGGATGTGCTTGGAGCTCATCACGTCGTAGGCCCCGCCGTAGGCCTTCCGGGTGATGACCGTAAGCTTGGGAACCGTGGCCTCGCAGTAGGCGTAGAGCAGCTTGGCCCCATGCTTGATGATCCCGCCATGCTCCTGTGCCACCCCGGGCAGGAATCCCGGGACGTCCACAAAGGTCACCACCGGCAGGTTGAAACAGTCGCAGAATCGAATGAAGCGGCCGGCCTTGATCGAGGCGTTGATGTCGAGCACGCCGGCCAGAACCGCCGGCTGATTCGCTACCAGCCCCACCGGGCTTCCGCCCAACCGGGCAAACCCCACTAAAATGTTGTCGGCGTGCCCGCGCTGCACCTCGAGAAAAGCCCCGTCATCGACGACCCGGCCAATCACGTCGTGCATATCATAGGGCTTGTTGGCACTGTCGGGAATCAGGTCGAGCAGCGCCTCGTCGCGCCGGTCGGCCCGATCGGCGCTGGACCGCTCGGGCGGCTGATCCAGGTTATTGAGCGGAAGGAAGCCCACCAGCTCGCGGATCGCCTGGATACACTCGGGCTCGGAGTCGTGTACGAAATGAGCCACCCCCGACACCCCTCCGTGGGTGTCGGCTCCGCCGAGCTCGTCGAAGCTCACTTCCTCATGCGTTACCGTCTTCACCACGTTGGGGCCGGTCACGAACATATAGCTGACGCCGCGGACCATGAAGATGAAGTCGGTGATGGCGGGGCTGTAAACCGCCCCGCCGGCACAGGGCCCGAGCACCGCCGAGATCTGGGGGATCACCCCCGAGGCGAGGGTATTGCGGAGGAAAATGTCGGCATACCCGCCCAGCGAAACGACGCCTTCCTGAATTCTGGCACCACCCGAATCGTTCAATCCGATTACCGGAGCGCCGTTCCGCTGAGCCAGATCCATGATCTTGCAGATCTTCTCGGCATGGGCCTCGGAGAGAGAGCCCCCAAAGACGGTGAAGTCCTGAGAGAAGACATATACCAGCCGGCCATCGATCCGGCCCGAGCCCGTGACCACGCCGTCGCCCGGAAACACCTGCTGCTCCAGCCCGAAATCGGTGGAGCGATGGGTGACGAAGCGATCGAGCTCCACGAAGCTGCCCTCGTCGAGGAGGAGATCGAGCCGTTCTCTGGCGGTGAGCTTGCCCTTCTTATGCTGCTGCGCGACGCGATCGGGTCCCCCTCCCTGCTCGGCGAGGGCTTGGCGGTGGTGGAGATCGTCAAGGAGTTTGCGGGGGTCGGGCATCGGGGTAGAAGATAGGCGGAGCCGCGGAAGTTGCGTAGTTGTCACCCTGAGCGAAGCGAGGGGGCCGAAGCCCAATTGAGCTATGGCCCCCTCGTCGCTGACGCTCCTCAGGGTGACATCTCTTTTGCAACGAGCTGCTCCAACTACTCGCTGACGGTCGTTTCCTCGAAGACCGGCTTCACCGGCGGAATTATCGGCTCGTCGGGATACCCGATCACCGCAAGCACGATCCGGTGATGGATGGGATCGACTTCGAGCACCTTCAGCTCTAGAACCTGGCCCTCCTTCACCGCGTCACCCGGGTTCTCGATGTCCGGCACCCCGAGCTGCGACATGGGCACAAAGCCTTCGATGTCGTTGCCGAGATCGACGACCACGCCCTTGTCCATCAGCCGCACCGAGCGGCCGCGAAGCTCCATACCGATAGGATAGGTCTCGCCGATTTTGAGCCAGGGATCCTCTTCCGCCTGCTTCAGGCCAAGGGAGATCCGCTTGTTCTCGGCGTCGATATTGAGGATCACCACGTCCACGGCGTCGCCCTTCTTCACTACCTCCGACGGATGTTGCACCCGCTTGGTCCAAGACATATCGGAAATGTGAATCAGGCCGTCGATGCCGGGCTCGATCTCGACGAACGCGCCGAAGCTGGTGAGGTTCCGAACCTTGCCGTTGATGCGGGTGCCCACCGGATACTTGAGCGGCAGGACCATCCAGGGATCCTGTTCCGTCTGCTTCATGCCGAGCGAGATCTTTTCCTCGGCCTCGTCCACCTTGAGCACGACTGCCTCGATGGTCTCGCCGATGCTCACGATCTTGGAGGGATGGCGGACGTTCCGGGTCCAGCTCATCTCCGAGATGTGCACCAGGCCTTCGATTCCCGGCTCGATCTCGACGAAGGCGCCGTAGTTGGTGATCGAGACGACCTTTCCCTGGACCCGGGTGCCCACGGGATACTTGGCGGCGACGTTTTGCCAGGGGTAGGACTGAAGCTGCTTCATACCGAGGCTGATGCGCTCGCGCTGCCAGTCGATGTCGAGAATCTTGACCTCGACTTCCTTGCCGATGGTGACCATTTCGGTAGGATGGGACACCCGCCCGTATGACATGTCGGTGATATGTAGCAGGCCGTCTACCCCGCCCAGGTCTATGAAAGCACCGAAATCGGTGATGTTCTTGACCACACCTTTCCGGACCTGACCTACAGCCAGCTCCTTCATCAGGTGCTCGCGCTTGTGGGCTCGCTCGTTCTCCAGAATCACGCGGCGGCTGACCACAATATTTCGGCGCCGCTTGTTCAGTTTGATGATCTTGAACTCGTAGGTCTGCCCCAGCAGCTCGTCAATGTTCGGAACCCGCCGGAGTGCGATTTGGCTGCCGGGCAGAAAGGCATCGACCCCCATCAGGTTTACGACCACGCCACCATTGATCTTCTTGACCAGGGTTCCTTCGACCGGCTGGTCGCTCTCGTGGGCCACGCGGATCTTCTCCCAGACCCGCATGAAGTCGGCCTTCTTCTTCGACAGAACGACGGCGCCTTCCTGATCCTCCAGGTGCTCGAGAAATACCTCGACCTCGTCGCCCTGCTTGAGGAGGTGGGGATCCTTGAACTCATCCAGCGGTACCGACCCCTCCGACTTGAAACCGACGTCCAGGATGACGGCGTTATCCGTGACCCTCAGAACCTTGGACTTGACGATCTCACCCTCGACGATCTGCGACATGGTGCCCTCGTACATCGAGAGCATCTGCTCGTAGTCTGAGTCGGAGTAATCTTCGTCGTAGAGATCCTGGCGAACGCGGAGGCCGGTCTGAGAGATGAACTGGTCGGTGGAAGGATTGAGTTGATCGAGCATGCGGAGGTTTGCCGTCCTTTGAAAGCCGCAGCTTCAACACCGCGGGTTCGGGTAGCCGTGCCGCTGGCAAGCGCCGCGGCGAGAGCCTGGTAGGATAGCGCTCGAAGTTGCACAACGCAAGGACAGCCAATCGTTTGGCACCGGCTGGTCAGTCGCCAATCACTTGGCGTCGGATGATCAGCACCAGTTAGAAGTGGCTTCCCTATAAGGGCCCCTTTCCCCGATCGGCCGCAAAGCCGGAAGCCGCTGTACGCTCTCGCCCCATTCGCCAACCCAGGAGAATGAATCCGGCCCCGCCGACCGCCAGGAACAACCAATCGTAGAGG
>JACCRS010000042.1 GCA_013813435.1 Gemmatimonadales bacterium | reverse complement strand
GGCCATCGGTAGCGCCGCCTTGCCCAGTGCCAGAATCCAGATGCGGCGTTCGGGATCGAGCTCCAGCTGCTGAAGTCGGGGCCAGAGGGCGGGTCCCGGTGCCGCGGCGGCGACGGCGGCCCGGTACAGCTCGGCCAGGAGGTCACGGGCGACCGGTGCACGTGGGACCCTCAAGACGGACCCTTGTGAAAAAGTTCACAAAGTGTTAAAGTGGCGGGTCGTATGAATGTTCGGCGAGGGTGATCAGGTCTAGTGGCCAAGGTCTAGCGTCTCCACCACAACGAGGTCCAGATGGCCGGCCGCAATTTTCTCTTTGTTCCGGGCCCTACCAACGTGCCCGACCGGGTGCTGCGCGCCATGCACCGTGCCATGGAGGATCACCGCTCTAGCGACTTTCCGGCTCTCGCCGCGCCGGTCCTGGAGAACCTGAAAAAAATCTTCAAAACAAAGTCGGGGCACGCAGTGGTTTTCCCCTCCAGCGGTACGGGAGCTTGGGAGGCATCGCTGTCCAATACCCTCTCACCCGGGAATAAGGTACTCGCATCTCGCTTCGGCATGTTCAGCCATCTATGGATTGACATGGCCCAGCGGCTTGGGCTGCAGGTGGAGGTAATCGACGCCGAGTGGGGTGAAGGCGCTCCCATCGAGCGCTACCGGGAAGCTCTCGTGGCCGACAGAAGCCACGCCTTCAAGGCCGTGCTCTTCACCCATAACGAAACGGCCACCGGCGTCACCAGTGATGTCGCCGCTATCCGCCGCGTCCTGAACGACGCCGGACATCCGGCGCTCCTAATGGTGGACGGAGTCAGCTCGATCGGGAGCATCGATTTCCGGATGGATGAGTGGGGCGTGGACCTGGCGATCACCGGCTCTCAGAAGGGATTGATGCTGCCCGCCGGACTGGGAATCGTCTGTGCCAGCCAGAAGGCGCTCGCGCTCTCAGAAAGCGCGAAACTTCCCAGGGCGTTTTTCGATTTCGGCGATATGCTCAAGGCAAATACCACGGGATACTTCCCCTACACACCCTCGCTTCCCCTGCTTTACGGTCTGCGCGAGTCCATTGACATGCTGATGGAAGAGGGACTGGAGAACGTGTTCGCCCGCCACCACCGGCTGGCCCAGGGCACCCGGCTGGCCATCCAGGCCTGGCAGCTGGAACTTTGTGCGCGTTCACCGCAGTGGTACTCGAATACGGTAAGCGCAATCATGGTTCCGCCTGGATTCAACGGCGCTGAAGTGATTGACGTGGCCTACCGGCGGTATAACCTGTCCCTTGGCGCGGGACTGGCCCGCATGGCCGGTAGACTTTTCCGGATCGGCCATCTGGGCGATGTAAACGAGCTCATGCTGATGGGCGCCATTGCCGGAGCCGAGATGGCGATGCGAGACGTGGGCATCAAGGTCACGCCGGGGAGCGGCGTTGCCGCCGCCGGTGAATACTGGCGCAGCACGGCGGCGCCCCTGGCCCGGCGCGAGCTACCCCCCCGCGCACCCGACAGCCAGCCGGCGCCATCCCCCGGAGCCAAGGGAAAGGCCACCGCGGGTGCCGGCCGATGAGCCACACGCGCTACGAGCCGGCCCGAGCCCGGCTACAGCGCAGCGAGCTCGCTGTACCAGGCTCACAACCGGCGATGTTCCCCAAGGCGCTCGAGGGCGAGGCGGACTACATCTTCCTCGACCTCGAGGATGCAGTGGCCCCGGCGGACAAAGAACAGGCTCGTCGCAACGTGATCGCGAGTCTGCTGGAGCACGAATGGCGTGAGCGCGGCAAGACAATCTGCGTCCGCATCAACGGGATCGACACCCACTACATGTATCGCGACGTGGTGGACGTGGTGGAACAGGCAGGGCACCGCCTCGATACCGTCCTCATTCCGAAGGTCGGTGTTCCGGCAGATGTTTACCTGGTGGATGCACTGCTGACCGGGATCGAAGAGGCGAAGGGCATATCCCACTCTATCGGCATCGATGTCCTGATCGAGACGGCGCTCGGCATGGCCAACGTCGAGGCCATTGCGCAGTCGAGCCGGCGGCTTGAGGCCATGCACTTCGGAGTGGCGGACTACGCCGCGAGCTGCCGGGCACGGACCGTAAACATCGGCGGTCTAAACCCCGACTACCCGGGAGATCAGTGGCATGCTGCCCTGTCCCGGATGGTGGTAGCCTGCCGGGCATACGGTCTCCGCGCCATCGACGGACCTTTCGGCGACTTCAAGGATGCCGACGGGTACAATGCGGCTGCCCGCCGTGCCGCCGCTCTCGGCATCGAGGGGAAGTGGGCGATCCATCCGTCTCAGGTGGCCCTGGCCAACGATGTGTTCACACCCCCGCCCAAGGAGGTTGACCGGGCCCGTCGGATTCTGGATGCGCTCGAACAGGCTGCGCGGGAAGGCCGGGGGGCGGCCCAGCTCGATGGTCGCATGATCGACGCGGCGTCGGCCAGGATGGCGCAGAACGTGGTGGATACGGATAGGGCGATTGGCAGGCTGTCGAGGGTCAAGGGTCAAGAGTCTAGAGTCAAGGTAGGTTCGTAACCTCGGAGCGTTCCCTATACGGGGACGATCGACCCTGGACTCCAGACCTAGACTTCAGACCCTAGATCCTAGACTCTAGACTCTAGACCCTAGACTCTAGACTGTCATCGTCCTCTGACTCAATTCCCGGAACCAACATGGACATCCACGAATACCAGGCCAAGGAGCTCCTCGCGGGATTTGGCGTCGCCATTCCTCGTGGCGGGGTGGCGTACAGCCCTGAGCAGGCGGTCTACCGCGCAACCGAGATCGGTGGCTCACGCTGGGCCGTCAAGGCACAGATCCACTCGGGCGCCCGAGGAAAGGCCGGCGGCATCAAGCTCTGCTCCAGCGAGGACGAGGTGCGTACCGCCGCCAAGGCCCTCCTGGGCAAGCGTCTGGTCACCCATCAGACTGGCCCCGAGGGGCGGGTGGTTCACCGGCTCTATGTCGAGGCGGCTGTTCCGATCGATCGAGAGCTGTATCTGGGTCTGGTGCTGGACCGAAAGACCGAGCGGATCATGATCGTCGCGCATCCGCAGGGCGGTATGGAAATCGAGGAGATCGCGAATGCCGCGCCGGACTCGATACTCCGGGAATCGGTCGAGCCGGCCATCGGCCTGAGCGCTTTTCAGGCTCGCGAGATCGCCTACGGACTTGCCCTGGCTCCGGCGCAGGTGAGTAGGGCAGTGACCACACTGCTGGGCGCGTACCGGGCGTTCCGCGACCTGGACGCCACCATGGTGGAGATCAACCCGCTGGTGGTGACCGCCGACGGGCAGGTGCTCGCCCTCGACTGCAAGATGACGTTCGACGACAACGCCATGTTCCGCCGTCCAAACGTCAGCGAGCTCAGGGACTACGCCGAGGAGGACCCCCGTGAGGCCCAGGCCGCGGAGCATGGCCTCAACTACGTCGGTCTCGACGGCGACATCGGCTGCATCATCAACGGCGCGGGACTCGCCATGGCCACCATGGACATGATCAAACATGCCGGGGGTCAGCCCGCCAACTTCCTCGATGTGGGTGGCGGGGCGTCCGCCGAGCGGGTTGCCGCGGCGTTTCGCCTGGTGCTGTCGGATGGAAAGGTGGGCGCTATCCTGGTGAATATCTTCGCGGGGATCAACCGGTGCGACTGGGTGGCGCAGGGTGTGGTGCAGGCTGCCCGTGAAATCGGCATGAAGGTGCCGCTGGTCGTCCGGCTGGCCGGCACCAACGTGGAGGAAGGGCAGCGCATTATTGGGGAGAGCGGCCTGCCCATCATCTCCGCTGGCTCCCTCTCCGAGGCCGCCGATCTCGTTGTTGCCGCGCTGAGAAGCTCTCGCGCGCAGTCCACCGCATCCGGCAATGGTGCCCCATGAGCATACTGATCGACGAGCGCACCCGGGTCCTGGTTCAGGGGTTTACCGGCGAGAAGGCCACCTTCCATGCCCGGGAGATGATCGGGTACGGAACCCACGTCGTGGGCGGGGTGACACCCGGCAAAGGCGGCACCCGGCACCTCGACCGCCCGGTATTCAACACGGTGAAGGAGGCGGTGCGCGAGGTAGGTGCGGAGGCGAGCATCATCTTCGTGCCGGCGGCGTTCTGCGCCGACGCGATCATGGAGTCGGCCAATGCCGGGATCCGGCTGGTCTGCACCATCACGGATGGCATTCCGGCCCAGGACATGATGATGGTGAAGCGCTACCTGTTCCGGTTTCCCCGGGAGCGGCGCACAACGTTGATCGGTCCCAACTGTGCCGGCATCATCAGCGCCGGGAAAGCCATGCTCGGCATCATGCCGGGTCACATCTATTCCCGGGGAAGCGTCGGAGTGGTCAGTCGCTCCGGCACCCTGGGCTATGAGGCCGCGGCGCAGATGAACAGCCTTGGCATCGGGCAGACCACCAGCGTCGGCATCGGCGGTGACCCGATCAACGGCAGCTCCTTTGTGGACATGCTGAAGCTGTTCGAGGAGGATTCCGAGACCGAGGCAGTGATGATGATAGGCGAGATCGGCGGACCCCAGGAGGCGGAGGCGGCGCTTTACGTTAAGGAGAACATGACCAAACCGGTCATCGGGTACGTCGCCGGATTGACCGCGCCGAAGGGCCGCAGGATGGGACACGCCGGCGCCATCATCTCCGCGTTCGGAGACACGGCGGCGGAGAAGGCCGAGATCATGCGCTCCGCCGGGCTGACTGTGGCGCCGAGTCCCGCTGAGCTCGGGTCCACCGTAGCCGCGGCGCTGGCCAAGAGGCCGTCACGCAAGCGAGTCGTCGTGAAGTGAGCACGCGGCCCAGGGTAGTCGTTACCCGCCGTCTCCCCCAGCCGGTCGAGGAGGAGCTGAGCCGCGACTTCGATGCGCGGCTCAACCGGGACGACCAGCCGCTGGGACCTGACGGTCTCAAGGAGGCGCTTCAGACCGCTGACGCGCTTCTGTGCACGGTCACTGACCGGCTCACAGCGGAGGTTCTGGGCGCCGAGCCGCGGCGTGCAAGAATGCTGGCCAACTTCGGGGTCGGCTTCAACCACATCGATGTCCAGACCGCTAAGCATCTCGGACTGGCGGTGTCTAACACTCCAGACGTCCTCACCGAAGCTACGGCGGATCTCGCAATAACTCTTCTGCTGATGGTGAGCCGCCGAACCGGGGAAGGGGAGCGCCACGTGCGGAGCGGGAGCTGGACCGGCTGGCGCCCCACCCACATGCTCGGATCCCAGGTGAGTGGGAAAGTTCTCGGGCTGGTCGGCATGGGCCGCATAGCGCGGGCGGTGGCCCGGCGCGCCCACCACGGCTTCGGCATGCGGGTGATCTTCCACGATCCCTACCCGCCCTCTCCAGCTGAGGCCGCCAGTCTGGGAGCCGAGCCGAGGGCTAGCCTCGACCACGTGCTGGAAGAAGCTGACTTCGTCTCGCTGCACTGCCCGGCGACGCCGGAAACCCGGCACCTGATGAACCGCGAGCGGCTGGGGCGGATGCAACGCAGCTCGTTCCTCATCAACACCGCGCGGGGCGATGTGGTGGATGAGGCGGCGTTGGCGGAGGCGCTTTCCGAAGGCACGATTGCCGGTGCTGCACTCGACGTTTTCGAGAAAGAGCCTCAGGTCTCGCCCCAGCTGCTATCCCTGGAAAACGTGGTTCTCCTTCCCCACCTCGGCAGCGCCACCCACGAGACCCGCATCGCCATGGGCATGCGGGCCCTGGAGAATCTGCGCCTCTTCTTTCGTGGTGCACCCCTCCGCGATCCGGTTACATGACCCATACCGCCCTCGAGCCCTTCTCCACCGACTCACTGCCCGAGTCGGCGGATCCGGCAGCTGCCAGTGCCGCGGCTTACGCCCAGGAGGTCATGGAGCTGCTGTCCGGTCTGCTGCTGGGCCTGGTCCGTGAGCGGCAGCCGGAGGTCGAGTCGGTTCTGCGGGGCGAACGCAACGCGGCCAGTCTCAGCCCCGAGCTTCTGGCCCGAACGCTTCAGGTGCAAGGGATCTGGTTCCAGCTCCTCAGCATCGCGGAGCAGAACGCGGCCATGCGCCGCCGGAGACAGGTCGAGATCGAGCGCGGCTACGATCAGCTGCGCGGAACTTTCGCCCAGGTTATTTCCAGCGCAGCGGCCAGTGGGGTGCCGGCCAGGGAGGTCGCGGAGCTCCTGAGCGTATTGCGAATACGTCCGGTCATCACCGCGCACCCCACCGAAGCGCGAAGAGTCACCGTACTGGAAAAGCATCGCCGGATCTACCGCCGGCTGGTGGACCTGGAATCCACCCGCTGGACCCCGCGCGAGCGCCAGGCTCTGGTTGGCCGCCTGCGAAATGAGATAGAGCTTCTCTGGACCACCGGCGAGCTTCGCCTGGCCAAGCCCACGGTGCCGCAGGAGGTATTCTGGGGACTTCATTTCTTCAACGAGACGCTGTTCGAGGCGGTGCCCGATCTGCTCGACAAGCTGGAGCGCGCGCTGGCACACGCCTATCCCGGTGCCGGGCTCCAGGTACCCCCGTTCTTTCAGTTTGGGTCCTGGGTCGGGGGTGATCGCGATGGCAATCCCTATGTTGTCAATCAGGTCACCCGAAGCACCATTCTGGAGAATCGTCTGACGGTGCTGCGCCGCTACCGTCACCGGCTCTCGGAGCTGGTGCGCGCGCTCAGCGTTACCGATCGGTCCGTCGCCGTTCCGGGAGACTTCCGGCAGGCGCTCGCGCGTGAGCTCGCCGCCACCGGAGCTGGCGGGGAAATCGCTGCTCGCAATCCCGGTGAAGTCTTCCGCCAGTTTTTGGCGTGCATGAGCCGCCGGCTGGAGGTCATGATTGCGGCGTCAGAACAGGGGCGGACCTTGCCGGAGCCGACGGGGTACGCGTCCGCGGAAGCACTGATCGCGGATCTCCGATCGATCGAGAAGGCGCTCGAATCCGCCGGGAGCACTTCCCTGGCCGGGACTCTGGTGCGGCCGGTCCGCCGGGAAGTGGAATCATTTCGATTTTGCACCGTGCGGCTCGACGTGCGAGAGAACACCACGAGACTAAACGGCACCCTAGTCGATCTATGGAAACAGGCGGACGGGCGGGCCGGCGGCCAGGCGCCGGAATCGACCTCCGGCGCGTGGCGGCAGTGGATTGCCGCCGAGCTGGCCAAGCCACTCTCTTCCGGAGGCCAACCTCCAGCATTGCCGCCAGATTCGGCTGAGACTCTGGGCATGTTTCAGCTGGTGCGCCAACTCCGGGACCAGGTCGACCGGGAAGCTTTCGGCACGTTCGTGCTCAGCATGACTCGAAGTGTGAGTGACATCCTCGGCGCCTATCTTCTGGCCAAGCATGCTGGGCTTTTCGGCGATACCGCCGGCGTGGAGAGCTCCACCCTGCCGATCGTGCCGCTGTTCGAAACCATCGAAGACCTGCAGCGGGCCCCCACGATCATGAAGGAGCTGCTCTCGGTTCCGCTGGTGCGCCGGAGCGTCCGGGCCCAGGGCGGCGTCCAGGAGGTGATGATCGGCTATTCGGATTCCAACAAGGACGGCGGTTTCCTCACCTCCAACTGGGAGCTGAGCAAGGCGCAGATCAAGCTCACCCGGGTGGGCCGGGAGAGCGGCGTGGCAATCTCCTTCTTTCATGGACGGGGCGGATCGGTAAGCCGGGGAGGCGCCCCGACGGGACGCGCCATCGCCGCCCAACCGGCCGGGTCCATCAACGGCCGCATGCGGATCACCGAGCAGGGCGAAGTGGTCTCGTTCAAGTACGCTAATCGGGGCACCGCGCAATACCAGATCGAGCTCCTGGCGGCGAGTGTGGTGGAGCACTCGCTGAAATCGGAGCGGGAAAAGGCACTGCGCCCCACCACGGAGTTCGACGAAGCCATGGAGGCGCTATCGGGTGCAGCGCAGGCTTCCTATCGAGGGTTGGTGGCTCACCCGGATCTGCTGGCCTACTACCAGGCTGCCAGTCCGCTGGAGGAGATCTCGCTTCTCAACCTGGGGTCACGTCCTGCCCGCCGCTTCGGCGCCCGCGACCTGAGCGATCTGCGCGCGATCCCGTGGGTATTCGCCTGGTCGCAGAATCGTCATTTTATCCCGGGCTGGTATGGTGTGGGCAGCGGCATTCTCACTTTTCTCCAGGTGCGAGGGCAACGGGGGAGCGCCTTGCTCGACCGGATGTTCACCGAATCGCGCCTGTTCCGGCTGATCGTCGACGAGGTGGAGAAGACTCTCACCTATGTCGACCTGGACATCGCTCGGGAGTATGCCGAGCTGGTGCCCGACCCCGGTGTCCGCTCGAACATCCTGAGCATGGTCGAGGATGAGTATCATCGGACGGTGGAAGCGGTGCTGCGGATCAGCGGCGGCAAGGAGCTGGTCGAGCGCTACCCCCGATTCCGGCGACGTCTGGCCCGCAGACTTCCCACCCTGAATCAGGTGAGCCGCCAACAGATCGAGCTGCTCCGCCGGTTCCGGGAGTCGGGCGGTGACAAGACCCAGGAAGAGCAGCTTTCGGCGCTGCTGCTGTCAATCAATTGTATTGCGGCGGGATTTGGGGCTACTGGATAAGAAACGCGGGCAAACAAAAGCGTGAGCGGGAACAGCAAAGGCGTAAGCGGGACAGGCGGTGTGATTGTCATCCCGAACCGACGTCTAGTTAGACGATCCCTCGCGGAGCCTGCCCTGAGCGCAGTCGAAGGGCTGGGGATGACGTGTGAGTGCTGACGTCCCCCGGTGCTTTCCCCTCCCCGCTCACGCCGTTTCTTTCCCCGCTCACGTTCTTTCTTTCTCTCCTTTTCTTCTCCACTTCTACTCGAAGCTGTCCACACGCCGCGTTGATGTCGAGCCCACGGCTCCGGCGTACCACTGCCTCCACGCCCTGATTCCTGAGCCTCTCGCTGAACGTCCCGATGCGTGACAACGGGGTGGGTGTCAGTTCCGGCGCCCCGCCAGGGTGTAGCGGGAGGATGTTCACCAGGGCCCCGGCTCGTCGCGCCAGCTTGGCCAGCTGGGAGGCGTCGGCGTCGCTGTCGTTGAACCCTTCGATCATCACGTACTCGAAGGTGATCCGCTTCCGGAAAGCCTCAGCGGCTTTGAGAACCGATGCCAGGTCGTACTTCTTCTCGATCGGCATCATGCTCAGCCGCTGCTCTGACGTCGGTGCGTGCAGCGATATCGCCAGGCGGAACTGCTCTGGGCGCTTGGCAAACTCGGCCATGCCCGGCAGGATCCCCACGGTAGAGACGGTGATATGCCGCGCCCCGATGCCGAATCCCTCCGGATGATTCAGGATGCTGAGCGCGGCGTCCACCGCCGGCCAGTTGAGCAGCGGCTCGCCCATGCCCATGAACACGATGTTGCTGGGCTTCTCTTCAGGATCAGCCAGCACCACCTCTCGGATCTGCCCCGCGATCTCGAAGGGGGTCAGATTCCGGCGAAAGCCCATGCGTCCCGTCGCGCAGAACGAACACCGGAGGGCGCAACCCGCCTGGGAGGAGATGCAGAGCGTCCGGCGGCTGCCTGACGGGATCAGGACCGACTCGATGGCTTCGCCGTCTTCCAGCCGCCACAGGTACTTGCGGGTGCCGTCGGACGATTGCTGGACCGTATCCGGTATCAAGCGGGGCAGGGGAAACCTCGCACCGAGTTCGGTGCGCAGCGCGGTCGGAAGCTCGGTTGCCTGCTCCCAACTCTCCACCGGCGCTTGCCACAGCCTGCGGTGCATCTGGCCCGCGCGATACGACGGCAGTTCCCGCTCCGCCACCCAGTCGACCAGCACCGCTCGGGCACTGGCCGGAGTCAGGTCCAGCAGATTCAGGGTTCCTGCGCCGGTTGGAGGTGATCCGGTCATACGGAAAAAATAGCACCGCGACTCCCCAAAGGCGAGGCGCGCGGAGAAGCTAAACTCAACCATACTAATGCATTGCCCCACCCCGACACGGAGTTTAGCTTTGGGTCCATGCTATCTCAGAGCCAGCCGTGCTCCTGACCGAGATCCTCACGCCGGATCAGGTGCTCATGCCTGTTGCCGCACGTGATAAGGCCGGGGTCATCGCCGAGCTCACCAAACACCTGACCGACCTCCAGGGTGGGAATTTTGCGGAGGTGCTCGGGGCGGTGCAGGAGCGCGAAGCTGGTGGCAGCACCGGGATCGGGTTCGGCGTCGCCATCCCGCACGCGCGGTCCGCGGGGGTCCGGGAGCTGAGTCTGGTCTGCGGTGTCAGTTCGCTGCCCGTGCCGTACGACTCGATAGACGGCGAGCCGGTGCGGCTTTTTTTTCTCATTGTTGGTCCCGCGGGCTGCGCCGGAGAGCACGTAAGAGTGCTCAGCCGCATTGCCGGGCTGGTGCGACGGGAAAGCGTGCGCAAACAGCTTTGCGAAGCCGGAACGCCCACCGAGTTCTACAACGTTCTGCTCGACGCCGAGGCGCGTTGAGGGCAGCATGAGCGCCACCGCTTACCGCACCCACCGATGTGGCGCTCTGAGCCGGGCTGAAGTGGGGCGACAGGTACGGCTGGGTGGCTGGGTGCACCGCCGCCGAGATCTAGGCGGCCTGGTCTTCGTCGATCTGCGCGACCGGGACGGCCTGGTGCAGCTCTCCTGCAATCCGGCATGGAGTCCGGCTCCGGTTATGGAGCGGGCCGCCGCCCTGGGGGCCGAAACCGTCGTGCTCGTCACCGGCACGGTGCAGCTGCGGCCTGAGCCGGCGCGCGATGCCGACCTCACATCGCGCGAAGTGGAGGTGCACGTGACCGGTCTGGAAGTTGTGGGACCGGCGCAGACTCCCGCCATCCCAGTGGCTCGAAAAGAAAAAGAAGAGCTGCCGGCGGAGGAGCTGAGGCTGCGGCATCGGGTGTTGGATCTGCGGCGCCCGGAGCTTCAAGCCAACATGCAGCTACGTCACCGTCTGCTGCAGCGCGCCAGGCAGGTCCTCACCGAGCTGGAGTTCCTCGAGATCGAAACTCCGATCCTCACCAAACCCACGCCAGAGGGAGCCAGAGACTATCTGGTTCCCAGCAGGCTGCACCCGCAGGAGTTCTACGCCCTCCCCCAGTCGCCGCAGATCTACAAGCAGCTGCTGATGGTGGCCGGATACGACCGCTACTTCCAGATTGCGCGGTGCTTTCGGGACGAAGACCTGCGGGCTGATCGGCAGCCGGAGTTCACCCAGATCGACCTTGAGGCATCGTTCGTGTCGCCCGATGACGTGCAGAACGTGGTGGAGCAGGTGTTGCTCGAGCTCTGGCAAGAGGCCGGCGTCCAGGTGGATCGCCCATTTCCGCGGCTGGGCTACCGGGAAGCTTTGGAGCAGTACGGCAGCGACAAGCCCGACCTGCGCTTCGGCCTGGAGATTCGAGACCTCTCCCCCCTGGTGGGACACGATGCCGCCTCTTTTGTCACCGAGGCAAGGGCGGCGGGCTCCCGGCTTCGCGGTATTGTCGTCTCCGGCGGCGGGGCTTTCAGCCGAAAGGAGATAGATGGGCTGGCGGCTCTGGCGAAGGAGGCGGGGGCCGGAGGATTGATCTGGGCCCGCCGCGCGGCCGGGGGATGGGAGGGCCAAGGGGTGAAGGCCGCGGGCTCAACGCTGCTCGAAAGGCTCGGGGGCTCAGAAGGCGATCTACTGCTTGCCGTGGTTGGCACCGATGCCGTCAGCTCTTCGGCATTACACGCTGTGCGCACCGCGCTGACCCGGCTTCCCGGAGTCAAGCGGCTGACAGATCACGCCTTCTGCTGGATCGTTGATTTCCCGCTGTTCGAAACCGATGCTGATAGCGGAGAGCACGTTCCGGCTCACCATCCATTCACGGCGCCTCATCCGGCCGACCTGAGCCAGCTGAAGCTTGATCCCGGGAGTTGCCGGGCGCTTCACTATGACGCCGTATATAACGGTAACGAGCTCGGCAGCGGATCGATCCGGATTACCGATCCTGCGGTACAGCGCGAGATCTTTTCGCTTCTGGGACTCTCGGAGGAAGACATCCGTCGGCGCTTCGGCTTCCTGCTCGATGGCCTTGGCGCGGGCGCTCCACCGCATGGTGGTTTTGCGCTCGGCTTCGACCGTATCGTGATGCTACTCGCGGGCGCAACTTCGCTGCGCGACGTCATCGCGTTCCCCAAGACTACCGCCGCACGGGCACTCTTCGAGGGTGCGCCGGCGCCGGTCGACCCGGCCGATCTCCGGGCCCTTCACCTGGAGGCAAAACCGTGAGCGGTAAGCGGTGAGTGCTGACCGGGTAATTGGTAGGGAAGTGCGAGTGTCACCCTCCGTCGCTGCTCATTGTTGTGCCCGCTTACCGCTTACCCCTTACCGCTTACCTTAGAGATATGCCCGACGACATCCAGACCCGCATGTCCGCGGAAGGCGCCGATCCGCTGCTCTTTGCCGGGGTCAACGACAGCAACCTGGCGGAGCTCCAACGCACGCTCGGCGTGCGGGTATCGTTTCGCGGTGAAGCAGTAACTCTCTCCGGACCTTCCGAACAGGTCGAGCGCGCCGGCCCGGTGGTGCAGGGGCTTCTCGACCTGGCCCGCATGGGCGAGACGGTGACAACCGATGACGTGTCCCGGCTCGCAGCCGAAGGGCCGGGCAGCGAGCTGCCGCCGCAGAGCCCCGACGGCAAGATCGTCCTTCCCGGTTTGCGGCGCGCTATCGTTCCCAAGACGCAGGGCCAGCGCGAGTACCTCCAGGCCATCAGCGGCCACGACATCGTGGTCGGCATAGGACCCGCCGGCACCGGCAAAACCTACCTGGCGGTGGCCAAAGCAGTCGAAACCCTGGCGCGGAAACGCGTCAAGCGGATAATCCTGGCCCGCCCGGCGGTCGAGGCCGGCGAATCGCTGGGATTTCTCCCCGGAGACCTTCAGGCCAAGGTCGATCCTTACCTGCGACCGTTGTACGACGCACTGGAAGACATGATGCCGCACGATCGGGTGCAGCGGGCGCTGGAGACCCGCACCATCGAGATCGCGCCGCTGGCCTACATGCGCGGCCGCACTCTGGCCGACGCCTTCATCATTCTCGACGAGGCGCAGAACGCCACCGGTGCGCAGATGAAGATGTTTCTGACCCGTCTGGGGGTGAATAGCAGGACGGTGGTAACTGGTGACAAGACCCAGATCGATCTGCCGCAGCGGGAAGACTCCGGGCTCATCCAGATCGAGCGGCTGCTGCCGGGAATAGAGGGAATCGCGTTCTGCTACATGCACGAATCCGATGTTGTACGCCATCGGCTGGTGCGCGAGATCATCCGGGCCTACGCGGAGGATCAGAACGGCTGATGCCGAGGCGGCCGAGCGCTCAGTTCTGGGAAAGCTTCATCTGGGCATCGCCCGGGGAGCGGATCCGGTTTCACTTGTTGCGCTGGGCGCCGCTGCTGGGGGTGGCACTGCTGACCTACCTCGCTTTCCCTCCGGCAATCGGAATCGGTGCGCCGGTGCCGCCCATCGGGGAGATCTCAAAGCGCGCGGTCGTGGCGCCCTTTGCCTTCCAGGTGCGAAAGTCTCCCGAGGAAACTGCCCGAGAAGGCCAGTCTCGGGCACTCACCGCACAGCCGGTTTATCGCTTCAGCGCCACAGCGTACGACTCTTCGTTGGCGGTCGCCCGGGCGTTCTTCGCTGATCTCGAGCGGGCAGCAGAGGCCGGCGGCCCCGCCGCCGTGGAGACGGCCGTCGCCTCGCGAGTCCGGCTGGGCCCCGAAGAAACCCGGTATCTGGCAGACTCCGTAAGTCGGCGGCAGCTACAGGAGGTGGCCACCCACTTCCTGGCCGAGGGACTGCAGCGGGGCGTGGCCGATGCCGGAGCAATACGGAGCGAGGTCAGCCAGGACATTTCACTCCGGCGCGGGGAAACCGAGCGCATCGTTTCGCGCGACTCGATACTCACCTTTGCCGACCTCATGGAGCAGGCCGAGGCCGCGGGAACCAACCTGCCTACCGCGGCGGGCCAGCGCACGCTCCGCCGCCTGGTCGGAGCGTTCTACCATCCCACCATCGTGCTCGATCCCTTCGTCACCACCGCGCGGCGGGAGCAGCTCCGCGGCAGCGTCGATCCGGTGAAGTATTCCGTCCGTACCGGTGAGCGCATTCTCCGGGCCGGCGAACCCGTGACCGAGGAGGCGTCAGCGAAGCTGATCGCACTCCGGGAGGAACACCGCCGCCGGGGAACCGGCGGTCTGGCCCTTCGCAGCGCCGCCGGCGCACTGCTCTACAACACGATCGTACTCAGTGCGTTCTGGCTGCTCATCGTTTTCTACCGGCGGGAGAGCTACGCCGAGCGGCGGCAGATGTCCTTCTTCGCCGCACTCTTCGCGGTGGTCATTCTGCTCACCGCCGGTATCGCAGGGCTCTTCCCCGAACGCCCCGAGCTGGTCCCCATTCCGCTCGCGGCAATTCTGGTCACCATGCTCTATAACGGCCGCATCGGCGTCTTCGCCGCGGTAACACTGGCGATCCTGCTCGACGGCCAGTGGGCGTTGCGGGAGAGTCATACGCTGTTCTTCGGCCTGGTGGGCGGTGTGGCTGGTGCCATCGGCATCCGGGTGGTACGCCGCCGCCGCCATCTGTATGTGACCATTGCCGTGCTCGCGGGTGCCAGCGTTATGGCCAGCATTGCGGTCGGGCTGAGCCAGGGATGGTCCACCGCCAGCATACTCGGCAGCTGCCTCCTGGGTGCAGTCATGGCGGTAGCGAGCGCAGCCCTGGCGATGATGGTGATGCCGGTGGCTGAGTCGGCCACTCGAATCACCACCGACCTGACTCTACTGGAGCTATCGGATCTGGGTCGCCCGCTGCTTCGCCGGCTGGCGCTCGAAGCCCCCGGCACCTGGGCCCACAGCCTGGCTATGGCCAACCTTTGCGAGTCCGCCTGCAACATCATCGGCGCCAACGGGCTGCTGGCCCGGGTCGGGTGTTACTATCACGATATTGGGAAGCTTGCCAGCCCGGGTCATTTTGTGGAGAACCAGGGGGGAGGGCCCAATCCTCACGACCTCATGAGACCGCAGGATTCGGCCCGGCTGATCCAAAGCCACGTTGCGGACGGTCTGGCACTGGCAGAAGCAGCCCACCTGCCTCCAGTGGTGAAAGCCTTTATTCCCGAGCATCATGGAACCACATATATCACCTATTTTCTTAGCAGGGCGAGGGGCAGTGACCCAGACGGCCGGGTGGATCCCGCCGACTATCGCTATCCCGGCCCGCGCCCCCAGTCAGCCGAGACAGCGGTGGCCATGCTGGCCGACTCGGCCGAGGCGGCAATCCGGGTTTTGGGCTATCCGACTCCTGAGGCGGTTCGCAGCGCCATCGAGCACCTGGTGCAGCAGAAGCTCGGTTCGGGCCAGCTCGACGATGCACCCCTCACTCTGCGGGACCTCGACCGCATCAAGCGGGAGTTCGCCCGCGTCATGTCCGGCACCTACCACAAGCGAATCGGCTACCCCCGGGCCAGTGGCGGCGTCGCACCGGAATTCCAGTCGGCTGAACGTGAGTGAGGTCGTGGTGAATGGCCGCCGGCTTCCGCTGGCGAGGGCGCTGGTGCGTCGAGTGGTCGAGACGGTGCTGAAGGAGGAGCGCCGGGAAGGGCTGGTATCGGTCACCTTTCTGGGCCGCGATTCGATGCGCCGGCTCAATGCCGAGCACAAGGGCCATGACCGTCCAACTGATGTGCTCGCATTCGCCCTGAACGACCCGGCGGGCCGGATGGTGGGAGATGTTTACATCTGTCCCTGGGTAGCACAACGGGAGGCGCGGGCCCACGGCGTCACCCTGCGACAGGAGCTGGTTCGCCTGGTGGTACATGGCACTCTACACGCCCTGGGCCGTAGCCACCCCGAGGGTCCGGAGCGCACCCGCTCCGCCATGTGGCGGCGCCAGGAGCGTTACGTGGAGACGCTCGCGTGATTTCTTTCTTTCACTTCTTCATCGCTCCGCTCGTGGCGGCGGCGCTCACCCTCTGGGCGGCGTGGCTCGCGCTGGCCGCGGAAGCGGACGCCGACCTTCCCCGGTCGCTGAGCGGCCAGCTCGGGTCTTCGGCCGGTACGGGAACGCTCTCCCGTAATCTTCATGTGGCCCACCTCGCCCTGCTGGTGCTGGCGGGCGCAGCGGCTGGAGTGGCGGTTGCCTGGTGGGCGTGGTCGCCGGCCGCGGGGCTGGCGCGGCTCTTCCTCGCGGTTCTTCTGGTCTGGGTGCTGGGCGATTTGCTGCCCCGGCTCCTGGCGGCGGTTGCGCCCGAGCTCACCCTGCCGGCGCGCCGCGCCGCGGCCGCCACTCTGGTACCGTTTCAACCGCTGCTCCGCCTGGCCGCGTGGGCCGACGCCCGCGCCCGGGACCGCGCGCCGGTACAAACCACGCGAGAGGCCGGTGCTGCCCAGCGCAACATGCTGCTAGGCGTTTTTTCACTGGCCGATACCACCATCGCCGAGGTGATGACGCCGCGGATAGATATCGTGGCGGTGGACTCCGCGTCCGGGCTGGATGAAGTGATCCGTACACTCCGGAGCTCGGAGCACGCCCGCCTGCTGGTGTACGACGGACACCCGGATGCGGTAGTGGGGGTGGTTTACGCCAAAGACATTCTCGCGCTGGGGCCGGACGATTCCAGGTCGTGGCGGGCGCTCATCCGGCCGGCTGCCTTCGTGCCGGAAGCCAAGACCCTGGACCGGCAGGTGCACGACTTTCAGCGGGGGCCCAGCCACCTGGCGGTTGTGGTCGACGAGTTCGGGGGCACCGCCGGAATAGTGACACTGGAGGATATCCTGGAGCAGATCGTGGGTGAGATCCAGGACGAGTACGATACCGATGAAGTCGCCCAGATCCAGATCGTCAGCGAGGACCAGTGGCGGGTCGAAGGGGGTGTCGCCCTCACCGAGCTGGAGTCCGCCCTGGGTCACAGCTTCGACCGCGACGATGTGAGCACTGTCGGCGGCCTGGTGCTGGCCGAGTTCGGCCGGGTGCCGCGGGCGGGTGAGTCTATCGATGTCGAAGGTTACCGACTGGTGGCGGAGCACGTCGTCCGCCGCCGGGTAAAGCGGATCGCGGTTCACCGCGTGCGATTCGAGGCATCGGTAGCTCCCTCCGAGAAGGCGGGCCGATGACCTGGGTTGCAGTGCTTCTGGGAATCGCGCTCACCGCGTTCGGAGCCACCGCGGGTGCGGCGCTCATCACCGTAAGCCGGGCGGAGCTCGCCCACGCGGTAGGTCGCCGGCTGCGGGGGGCGGCGCCCTCTCTGAGCGGGTTGGCTCAGATCGATTACTACCTCACCGCGGCCTCCGCAACGACATCGCTCGGCGTACTGCTACTGGGCGGAGCGGTTCCCGGACTGCTGGCCGGCTCCGGGGCCCCGCGCCTAGTGGTGGCCGTCGCGCTGCTGGCGGTGCCGCTGGTCCTGTTCGCCGCCTATCTGGTTCCCCGGTGGCTTACCCAGCCCCGGGCGGAAACTGTGGCGGCCCGGGTCATCCCGATCCTCCGGCCCTGGTCCCGGGTGCTCGGCCTGCTGCTGCCGGCCCGTACCGCCACCAGGCCAACCGACCTGCGCTCCATCTGGCGCGAAGGCGCAGCCGTCGGCGTGGCGGACGACAATGAGCTGATGATGGTGAGTGGAGTGATGGCCTTCAGCGCGCGGCCGGTGCGCGAGGTGATGACGCCGCGTACCGACATCGTGGCCATCGAGGAAAACTCGGCGCTGGAGGAGATCCGGCTGGTCTTTGCCGGCAGCGGCTACAGCCGTATTCCGGTCTTTCGCGACACGCTGGACGATATCATCGGGATGCTCCACGCCTTCGATCTCTTCAAGCTGGAGCCGGGAGATCCGCTGCCGGTACGGCCGGTTGCGGTGACGCCGGCCAGCCGCAACTGCGGCGATCTCCTGCTGGACATGCAGCGTGAGAGACGCCACCTCGCGGTGGTGCTCGACGAGTTCGGCGGAACACTGGGAATCGCTACGCTGGAGGATCTGCTGGAGGAGCTGGTGGGGGAGATCTTCGACGAGCACGACGAAGAGGTGCGCACCGCTCAGGGGGGAGCCAGCGCCATCTTCGAGACCGATGGCAACATTTCTCTGGAGGCGATCCAGGAGCGCTTCGGAGTGATTCTGCCGACCGGCCGCTCGACCACTATCGGTGGCCTGCTGGTCGAATGGGCAGGACGGATTCCGCATGCCGGGGAGCGATTCGTGGTTCGAGGGCTCGAATTCGATGTGATCCAGGCCTCACCCACCCGCATAGAGCGCCTGCTGATTCGATCCGGCCCCACTCCCGCTGTTCCTCTGCTGGCGAGCGGAAAGTGAAGAAGCTCCTGCAGCGGATGGTCGACCTGGTGCGCAAGGGCGAGATGACGCTCTTCGTTCGCCGGGCGCACGACTTCGAGCCCGCCGATCTTGCGGACGTGCTGTCGGCGCTCGACGACGAGGAGCGTCTGGCCGCGGTGGAGGCACTGCCCGCGGAGCTTTCCAGCCAGGCCCTGGCTGAGATGCCGGAGGAGGCTCACGCGTCGGAGACGCTGGCCGCGCTGGATCCGGGGCGCGCCGCCGCCATCGTCCGCGAGCTGGAAGATGACGATGCGGCCGACATCCTGGGCGAGCTCAACCCCAGCCAGCAGGAGCAGATCCTTTCCGGGGTGCACGACCGGTCCGACGTCGACCGTCTGTTGCGCTACGACGAGGAGACCGCCGGCGGCCGTATGACCTCCCACGTGGTGACCGTGCCCGCCACGGCCACCGCGGAGCAGGCGCTGGAGGAGATCCGGCGGCAGGCGGAGGAGGTGGAGGACTTCTATCAGGTGTTCGTGATAGACCTGGATGGAAAGCTGGTGGGTGTCCTTCCGTTCAAGGACCTGGTCATCAGCCGGCCCGAGCGCTCGGTCCGGTCGTTTATGACCGATGCCGACATCTTCGTGACTCCGGACCTGGACCAGGAGGAAGTCGCCCGCCTGATGGCGCGCTACAACGTACCGAGTGTCCCGGTGGTGGATGACGCGGGCCGGCTGCTGGGGCGGGTCACGTTCGATGACGTGATCGATGTGGTCGAGGCGGAAACCACCGAGGACCTGCTCAAGTTCGGCGGTGTGTCTCCCGACGAGGATCTCGCGGCTGGCTGGAAAACCGCGGTGCGAAGCCGCCTGCCGTGGCTCTCACTGAATCTGCTCACGGCGTTTCTGGCCGGCGGCGTGGTGTATTTCTATCAGAGCACCATCCAGCAGACGCTGGCCCTGGCGGTCTGGATGCCGGTGATAGCCGGCATGGGCGGGAACGCGGGAACCCAGGCGCTGGCGGTGACGGTGCGACGGCTCGCGCTGGGGTTGATCCCCACGCATGTATTCACCCGGGTGGTGGGAAAAGAAATCCTGGTTGGGATGACCAACGGCGTCGTGATGGGCGCGGCCGTGGGGACTGTGGCCACGCTGCTGGGTGATGGACCCCGGCTCGGCCTGGTGGTCTTTCTGGCGATGGCGGGAAATCTGATGGTTGCCGGATTCGCCGGGGCTTTCATCCCGCTGCTGCTGGAACGGTTCGGCATCGACCCGGCGGTTGCCTCCTCGATCTTCGTCACCGCGTTCACCGATGTCTGCGGGTTCCTGTTGTTGCTGGGGCTGGCGGGGGGGATGCTGCTCTAAGG
>JACCRS010000028.1 GCA_013813435.1 Gemmatimonadales bacterium | reverse complement strand
GCTCTCCTCCACTTTGCCGTACCAGCGCAACCAGGGTGTGGGTGTTGCTGCTGGCGATCTTTCGGCCGCTGAGAATTTCCTCCGGCTGGTCTACGTCCACGATTTCGTCGCCGCTGCCGAGGATGGCGACGCGGGGGCGGCGGTAGACCAGGGGATGCGCCACGGCCAGGGAAGCCAGAACGCCTAGCTGGGCCGGCCCCAGCTCGCTTCCGCTGGTGAGAACCGTGGTACCCTTGCGAATGTCCTCGCCGACTTTTCGGGTGTTCACCCCGACGTCGCGGTCCTTCACGATCGTGACAGTGTCGCCGCCCTCATCGGTGTCTTCCTGGCGGATGACGCTGTCAGCTCCCTCCGGCAGCGGCGCTCCAGTAAAAATGCGGGCGCACTGGCCGGCCCCGATCGGTCGAGTCGGGAAGCGTCCCGCCGGCAGGTGCTCGATCACCTTGAGCCGAACCGGCTCTGCTTCGGTGGCGCCGCGAACGTCCTCCCCGCGGGCGGCGTAGCCATCCATCGCCGAATTGGCCCACGCAGGGATATCGAGCGGGCTCACGACGTCCTCGGCTAGAACGCTCCCCAGGGCGTCATCGAGGGGTATGCGCAGCGGCGGCTGGCGCCGGACGTCCAACAGAATTCTGCCGGCCGCCTCGGCCGCGCCGAGGGTGGCGGTCACGAGCCGAGGACCAGAGAGCGATCCCAGGCGAGGTTGGCGAGGAGTTGCAGCCAGATCGTGTCATTGAAGCGGAGCACCGGGCAGTCTGCCTGGAGATCTGGATCGTCGGTGACGATGGCCACCCATTCGCGGGAGTTGGCGGCGGAGAGATCGTACAACGGCTGGTCGCCCCCCACCCGCCGGAAGACCTCGATCTTGGGCAGCGGCGCCGCTTTGAAACCCTCCGTCACCACGATATCCGCGCCCTGCATGTAGCGCCGCGCCAATCCAATAGGATCGTAGTCGTCAGGGCTCCTCTCGAACAGGACTCGCAGGTCCGGAGAGGCAATGAGGGTTCGCTCGGCTCGCCCCTCGTTGAAATGGCGCCAGGTATCGGTCCCGGCCCGGTCAACGGAAGCCGGGTGATGGCCGTGCTTGATCGTCATCACCCGGTGACCCCGCCGCGCCAGCTCACTGGTGAGGGCAACTGCGAGCGTTGTCTTTCCGGCATTCTTGCGGCCAATTACGGAGATGATGCGTGTTGACGCCACAGCTGGTCCGCTCTTGCGAGATCGTCCGCAGTGTTCACGTTGAAAAAGACAAAGTCCGGGTCAGCCAGAGCCCTTACCTGTGCCAGAGTGAGGATACCGACGCGCACCCGTTCGTGGAAGCCGATGGCCCGGAGGTCTCCGGCAGTGAGGCTGTGGGCGATGGCGTCGCGACACCCGGGACCGTACGCGGCGCAGAGAGGTTCGACCCCCCTGCGCCCACTGCTCTGGGGCACCATGGCGTCGTGCTGGTCGAGCCCGATGGCGAGGGCGCGAATCAGAGATTCGGAGACAAAAGGCATGTCCCAGGCTACACACACCACCGGGGCCGGCGCCTCGGCGACCGCGGTGTAGATCCCGCCGAGGGATCCCAGCCCGGGCCGAACATCGCTCACTGTCCGGAGATCCGGCCGCCAGTCACCAGCGTCGGGCGCGTTGGCTACCAGGAGCGGAGGCTGGCCCAACGCTGAAGTCAGCACGGTTACCAGCCGATCGAGGATCCGTTCTCCACCGACCTGCTCCAGACCCTTCGGCTTGCCGCCGAACCGAGTCGCTCCTCCGCCGGCCAGGATTGCACCCGCAACGCTTACCCGCTGCCCCGCTTTCCCGCCTTCCCGCTTCAATACCGCCGCCCCCTCCTCCGCTCCAGGATGATGTCAAAGCCAACTGCCATGCTGAACAGATGCTTGAAGACCCGCTTGTGGGGTGGAACGAACCCGGCGATCGGAATGGTGCCGGTAACCTGCTGAATTCCTACTATGTTGTCGCGAATCTCCCACCGGAGCTGTGAACCCTTGGACACGGCCGCGGTAAAGCCGACTCCGAGGGCGAGCGAGGGGTCGATTCTGGAGTTCCGCTCATCGGCGTACACGATGATCGTAGAGGGTCCGGAATCAGTCGGGAACTCACCGGAGGTTCGTAAAGAGCTTTGATTACTTAGAGTGAAGCCGAGGTTGGCCCGGGCGTAGGGGGAGAAGCGCTTTCGGCTGTTGAACCGAAACACCGGCCCAACGGCGAGGGTCACCGCGCTGGCCGGTTTTTCTCTACCCTGAAGCGATTGGCAGACATCCGCTACGTCGCCCGAGCCCGAGGAGAAAACCTGCCGGCAGTTGTCCTCCAGCCCGAGCCCGATCAGAAATCCTTCGACCGCGAAGCCCAGATTCTCACTGGAGAAATAGGTGCCGCCGAAACCAACAACTAGATTTGAGCGAATTCGTCGGTCGAGCGCAAAAGTGTCGGCCGGGTTGATGAACTGCACCGCCTGGGGGCTGGTCGACCAGAGCCGAGCGCCGGATACCGCCCCAACCGAGATCCCCAACAGAAGTCGGGCCTCGTCGCCAGTAGCCTGGGCGAGACTTACGGCGGGGAAGAGGCCGCTGCCGAGGATACCGGCGCAGAAAAGGCCTTGAATGCGCATCAGCTCCCCAGAAATTGATGGTCAACCGCAAGGCATCGGTCCATGACGACCGCGATGCCGGCCGCCTCGAGCCTGCGCGCCACGTCGCTGTGCCGGATGCCTTGCTGCATCCAGACCAGCGCCGGGTTCACCTCCAGCATCGCATCCAGCAGGGCCGGGACGTGCTCGGACCGCCGGAAGATGTTCACAATGTCGATCGGTCCCCCCGCGGCCGCCGAGCGAAGATCGGGATGGACCCGCTCACCCAAGGTCACACCGGCGACCGGGTGAACCGGTATGATCGTGTATCCTGCCCGCTGGAGATATGCCGCTACCCCATGGCTCGGGCGTTCCGGCTTCCGGCTCAGGCCGACAACCGCGATGCGGTGAGCGCTTCGAAGGATCTCAGCCAGGCGGGAACGGTCAGGTGGCACTGGGGCCCACCGCGCCATGATGCTGTGGATGGCCGCTCACCGCGCGGCCGATCAGAATCATTCCACTTCGTCTTGCGATCTCCACAGCAAGGGTGGACGGAACCGACGGGGTAGCGACGTACGCCAGTCCTGCTCTGGCAGCCTTGAACGCGAGTTCGGCGGAGATCCGCCCGGTCACGAGGAGACCCAGGCCGTGAACCTGCCGCCTCGCCAGCAGCGCTCCCCCAAGCACCTTGTCGACAGCGTTGTGGCGCCCGATATCTTCCGCGTGGGCTATGAGGGGCGAAGGAAGTGCCTCCCGGTCAATCAGCGCCGCGGCGTGGATCCCGCCGGTGTCCTTGTACCGTTCGCCTTTCGCGAACAGCGCCTTGAAGAAAACGCGCAGCTCATCCAGCCCGGGAGGCGTTCCCCTCGTTGGCTTAGCCTCGACCGTGGCAGGATCCGCCAGATAGGTGGAGACGGCGCCGCACCCCGAAGCCAGCACAGGTTTCCGCCCCTCCGCCTGTACCGCGGCCACTCTGTCCTCGGGCACCTCAGCCCAAAAGCCCAGATCGGTGGCGCAGGGACGCAGGTGTACCTGCTCGATACTGTCGATGTACCCTTCTCCGTGGAGCCAGCCGATTGCCAGCTCCTCCAGAAGGTCGGGGGTGCACATCCAGGTGACGGCCGGACGTCCGTTCACCTCGAGCCACACCGGGACCTCTTCGACGACGGCCTCCTCGGACATGCGGCCGCCGCGTTTTACTGGCGGCGTCAGGTCAGTCGGCTCTGGTGCAGTCGGCATACAAAGACGGATCCTCGATGATACGTACCCGCTCCAGCACGAGCTCAGCCGGCAGCCGGGGCGCAATGCGCCGGAAAACGTAAGCTGCGATCGCTTCACAGGTCGGTAGCGTCTTACCGTAGGCGAACGCCGGGACGTCGAGGTTGAGGTGCTTTCCGGCGAACGGAGCCAGGACTTCGTCCTGAAGAATGCGATCCAGAGATGCAAGGTTGAGTATCATGCCGGTCTCATCCAGCCGTCCCTGCACCGTGACGGCGCACTGGTAATCATGCCCGTGGCCCGGCGCATCCGACACCCATCCGAAAACCTCCTGGTTCCGGGCCTCGCTCCACTCCGGCCGGTAAAGCCGATGCAGCGCATGAAAGCCGACGGTGCGCGTGAGAGTGGCTGCCATGGTCAGGGTGAAAACGAATAACCCAGGCCTACCTGAAGCCATGGGCTGGCGGTCCATTGGGAGAGATTGTTGCCCTCGATCACCGCGTTCGGCTCTTCCACAGTGCCGGGCTCCTCCACCGGCTCGGCCTGAAATGTGGCGGGATAGTTGAGCTTCCAGAAGGTCGCACGAGCCTCCGTGCGGAGATGCAGCCGGTCGCTGATGAAGAATCGAAGGCCTGCGCTCGGAGCCAAGTAGAACTTTCTACCGAAGTCATAACTGCTCGTGTCGGCCGGAGTGTCGCCTGCCAAGGCCAATCCCACACCCGCGCTTAGAAACGGCGCCATCCGGTTCCAGCTCTTGCCGCCGGTCACGTTGAGCTGAAGAGTGATGTCAGCAAAGGACGCGGACTGCCTGACCGGGCCGCTTCTCCGGTTCGCCAGCCGCACGAAAGGATCGACGATGAACCGATCCAGACTGCCATGCGAGAGCCCCAATCCGATCTGGATGGTGCTTCCGGTGCGAATGTCGTAGCGTCCGCCGAACAAGGTTCCTTTGTGGGGACCGATGTTGAATCGGCCGCCGCTGCCACCGAAGTAGCCCCCGAGGGCGGTCAGCGTGTGTCCCTTCCGAATGTCTCGAAAGGGTGAAGCCCCGGGCGGATGCCCGACCTGAGCCAGCGCGGCTATGGTGCCCGGGAAGAGGGCTAGGCCAATCAGTACTGTCATCCTGAGCAAAGCGAAGGACCTGCTACACCACTCCCGGCAAGATCCTTGGCTCCGCTCAGGATGACCACGCCTGGAAAGCTTGGTAACCACCTGCATCAATCGCACTCCCGCAGATCGTGCCCCGTCATCTCTGGCGGGGGTTCGATCTTCAACAGGCTCAACACCGTAGGTGCCACGTCGCGCAGCGAGCCGCCCGATCGGAGCGACAGCGCATTCGACCTGACGGCAACCAGCGGCACGGGGTTCATGGTATGGGCCGTGTGAACCCCCCCGCTGACTGGATCGATCATCATCTCACAGTTGCCGTGATCCGCGGTTACCAGGACGGGGGATCCAACTTTCTCCGCACTTTGGAGAAGGCGGCCCAGGCAGTGGTCCACCGTCTCGACCGCCCGCACGACCGCCGGAAGAACGCCGGTATGTCCTACCATATCGGCGTTGGCATAGTTGCAGAGCAGAAAGTCGTGGCTGCGGCCTTCGATGGCCCCGCAGAGGGTATCGGTGACGCCGGCTGCGCTCATCTCGGGTGCGAGATCGTAGGTTGCCACCCGCTGGGATGCGACCAGGCAACGCTCCTCTCCGGCATAGGGTGGCTCATAGCCGCCATTGAAGAAGTAGGTAACGTGAGGGTACTTCTCGGTTTCGGCGGTGCGAAACTGAGTGCGACCGTTGCCCGCCAGCGTTTCGGCCAGGATTCGCGCCAGACTGAAGGGCGGAAAAGCCTGTGGTATGGTGAAAGTCTGGTCGTATTGGGTCATGCTTACGCAGGCAACGTCGGGCCGCTCGTGCACGCTGAATCCAGGGAACCCAGCAACGGTAAGCGCCGCCACGATCTGACGCATGCGGTCGCTGCGGTAGTTGAAGAAAAAAACGCCGTCCCCATCCCGCATGGTACCGACCGCGGCGCCGTGGCGTACGTGCACCAGTGGTTGAATGAACTCATCGGTCTCACCTCGATGGTAGGCGGCCAGTACGGCGAGCACCGGATGCTCAACCGGGTTGCCCCGGCCGTGGACCATTGCGTCATAGGCGAGTTGAGTTCGCTCCCAGCGGCGGTCGCGATCCATTCCGTAATAGCGGCCGGTAAGGGTGGCGACATCCACCCGGGTCCCGGCAATGCGTCTCATATCCACGAGCAACGTTCGAACTACCTCAGCGCCCAGGGTCGGCGCCGAGTCGCGGCCGTCGAGAAAGCCATGAATGGCTATGGATTGAACCTTGTGCCGGATTCCCAGCTCGACGCAGGCCAGTAGGTGCCGGTCCAGCGCGTGTACTCCGCCGGGACCGAGAAGGCCCACGAGGTGGAGGGTGCCCCCGGTCTGGCGCAACCCGGCACATAGCTGTACCAGGGGATCTATCTCGTAGAAGTCGCCGCGCTGGATGCTCTGGGAGATTCGGACCAGGTCCTGCGGGACCACCCGGCCCGCGCCCAGGTTCAGGTGCCCCACCTCGCTGTTGCCCATCTGTCCTGCGGGAAGCCCCACCGCCAATCCGCTGGACTCGAGCAGCGTCCGCGGGTACGATTCCCAGAGCCGCTGCCAGTTGGGAGTGGACGCCATCGCTATCGCATTGCCCTCCCGCTCCTGGCGGTATCCCCAGCCGTCCAGGACCACCAGGACTACACCGGGGGTGCTTCCGTTTGACATGGGTCTCCGCGTGTTCTACTATGCGCCACTGTGATTTACGCGCCGCAATCTAGTCCCGGGCTGGGTCGGCTACCAGCCTGCGTCGTGTGGCTCTTTCTGCTTGCCGTGTGGCTCTTTCTGCTTGTCGTCCCCGTCCTCCATGCGCAGGAAGTGAGGGAGATCTCGGTGGCCACCCGGCTCCTGAAGGAGCCAGAAGGCATCGCGCTCGTGTCGCTCCCGGCGGGAACTTCGGTCGAGCCCAAGCGAACCCGAGGGAACTGGCGAGAGGTGGTGATCGAAGGCTGGATCTTCAGCCGGTCAACCGAGAAAACCTCCCGCGAGGGCTTCGATCTGGTCGTTACCCCCGCGGCGGGCGAGAACATCCGGGAGTCACCCAATGGCGCGGTTGCGGGGCGGGTGCGCACCGGCACGCTACTCAACAAAGAGGAGGTCCGGGGTGCCTGGACCCGGGTGCGCCGGGCCGGTTGGGTGCCCCGGGAGGCAGTAAAGCCTCCCGTTCGGCGAGCGTCCCCACCACCTAGCGCAGAACCCGACGCCCCCGCGATTCCCTCATCCGAAAGATTGACCGAACCGGTGGAGTCCGGTGCGCTGCCGCTTCAGGCGGCGGTTCCATCTCTGCCGGACGAAGCAGCTACCGAGCCGGTGGGGGCGCAGGTGGTGCGGGAAACGGCCATATTTGCGGCACCTCAAGCGGGTTCCTATGGAACACTTCAGCCGGGCGCGGCAGCGCGGGTTCTGAGCCGTTCGGGTGACTGGACCAGGGTCCAATTTGAAGGCTGGGTGCGGGAGAGCGACCTCAAGGGCGGCGCACCGGCGTCGCTGGGCGGAGTAACCGCTGCCGAGGTTCGGGCAGACCCGACGCGGTATATTGGCCAGACCGTCGACTGGCGGGTGGAGCTCATCGCGGTACAGGAAGCAGACGACCTCCGAGCCGAAATGGCTAGGGGCCAGCCGTATCTCCTCACCCGTGGACCGCTTCCCGAGCCGGGCTTCGTGTATGTGACCGTGACCGATAGCCAGGCGACCGAGTTCCGGTCGCTCCAGGCCCTGCAGGAGCTCACTCTGAGGGTCACTATAAGGGCTCCCCGGACTCGCTTCCTCTCGACGCCGGTGGTGGAGCTGATTTCGCGGGTGGTGGAGTAGTCAGGAGTCAGGAGTCAGGCGTATTCATTGGCGGAACTCAGAGAGATAAGTCACCTTTAATAAGCCCCGATTCCTGACTCCCGACTCGTGACTTCCATGAACGATCTTCTCAAACAGCGGATTCTCCGCCTTCTCGATGCCGCCACCGACGAGCGCGGCTACCAGATCCTCGACTTCGTGGAGTTTCTCGACAGCAAATACGCCGAGCGTTCCCAGCCGGATGGGCTCCTCTCGAAGATTACGGCCACAGTCGAAAACACGATGCGGGCCGGTAAGCTTCCGATCCAGGCAATCACCGGGACGATGGGACTGATGGACAGCGCCGCGAAGGTTATGAAGGGGTTGGCTGCAGCGGGCCAGGCGGTGGTCGAGGAGGCAGTCAAGGCGGTCGAAAATCCGCCGCACAGAGAGATCGAGCAGGAGCCCAGGAATCCGTCGACCTGAGGGAGCCCTTCGCACCCATGGCTGCATCTACCCAGGCGCCCCCCGCCACGTCTCCGCCCTCCGAGTTCATACGTGGCATAGGCCCACTGGCCGCCATCTCTCTGGTAGTGGGCTCGATGATCGGGTCGGGGATCTTCATCGTCTCGGCCGACATCGGGCGGCAGGTGACGGATTGGGGGCCTGGCGCGCTGCTGCTGGTATGGGTGATCACCGGGGCCATGACCGTTACCGGCGCGCTGGCTTATGCCGAGCTTGCCGCTATGATGCCGCGGGCCGGCGGCCAGTACGTTTTTCTACGCGAGGGCCTCTCGCCAGCCGCGGGATTCCTCTATGGATGGACGCTGTTTACCGTCATCCAGACCGGGACCATCGCTGCCGTAGCCGTAGCGTTCGCGCGGTTCCTTGGCGTGCTCGTTCCCAGCATCACCCCCGATATTTTCCTTTCGCTCGGCAGCCTTCACCTGCCGGGCGCGGCCGATCCCATCCAGCTGGGGCTCTCGCCTCAACGCCTGGTTGCCGTAGTCATGATCGCCGTGCTGACGGCCATCAATATCCGGGGCGTTCGTCTGGGAGCCGCCATCCAGACGGTTTTCAGTGTGGCCAAGATCGGTGCGCTGGC
>JACCRS010000244.1 GCA_013813435.1 Gemmatimonadales bacterium | reverse complement strand
GTATCGGCTGGACCCGGGCACCGGCCAAACCAGCGAGATCGCTATCCCGGTGGCGAATGCAAATCCGCGGGCCATTGAGATCGATTCGCTGGGGCAACCCTGGGTCGTGTTGGGAATGCCGAAGAAGCTGGCCGTGATGAGCGCCGACTCCCAGTGGCGCACCTTTGACGTCGGCATGTATCCCCACAGCCTGGCAGTCGACCGGAGGGGAAAGGTCTGGTTTAACGGCCACTTCACTCACTCGCCCGAGCTCATCGGCAACGTGGACGCCGGCACGGGAAAGGTGGCTACGTTCGAAGTGCCGGCTCACCCCGGCCTGGGGCAGGGCCCGGGTGGCCCGATTCCCTACGAGATTCGGGTGGGTCCCGACGGCAAGATCTGGGGCTCGGAGCTCCTCGGCAACCGGATTTTCGCCTTTGACGGGGTCACTGGGAAGTTTGAGGTTTTTCCCCTGCCTCTTCCGCACAGCGGTCCGCGCAGACTCGACGTCGACGCCGGTGGAATCGTCTGGATACCGTCCTATGCCGCGAATGGCGTTCTGCGTTTCGATCCCAGGGCCCGGACCTTCACCGAGATACCACTGCCGTTAAGGGACGCTATCCCGTATATCATTCGAGTGGACCATGCCAGTGGAGCACTATGGATTGGAACTGCCGCAGCGGATGCGCTACTGCGCTATGACCCCGCAACCCGCCGATTCGAGAGCTACCGACTACCCAGCCGGGGCGCGGTGATCAGGCATCTCGCCATCGGTGCGGCGCGGAGCGGTTTGGGCAGCATACGGCGCATCACCCGGTATTCCCGCGCGAATCGCTCGCGTACATCGACGATAGCAGGCCAAACCCCGACAGTTGGAGAAACTGATGGACAGCAGGACATCATGCAGCCGGAGCGTTCTGGCCGGCCTTCTCATTGTTACGGCCATCTCCGGCTGCAGCGGTGGTCGCGCGGCGCCCCCAGTTACGACTGCGTCACCGGGGGCCGCGGGACCCGCTTCCGGTAGCATGGTCATACCCGCAAACGAGGCGTTCCAGCGCGCCGTAACCCGAGGCACCCGGACCAGTACCGGCGCCCCGGGCCCCCGGTACTGGCAACAGTGGACCGACTATCGCCTCGAGGCCGAGCTGAACCCCATCTCGAAGCGTCTTATGGGGCAGGGAACTCTGACGTACTTCAACCGCTCCCCCGACACCCTTCGGGAAGTTTACCTGCACCTCCTCCACAACCTTTTCGCGCCCGGAGCCAGGCATAACACGGACGTTCCATGGTCGGTAGAGGGCGTGGAGTTGAGCCGGGTGGCCGCCCAGGGCCAGGAGCTCAAGCCTACCGAGGAGGAAGGCGTCGGGTATGAGGTGGATGGAACGGTAATGCGCATCAGGCTCCCGCGCGCGCTGGCTCCAGGGGGGTCGGCTACCCTCGACTTCCGCTGGATGCTTCGGGTTCCTCCCGACGGCGCCCCGCGGGGCGGCCAGGATGGCGAGACGTTCTTCATCAACTACTGGTACCCGCAGATGGCGGTGTACGACGACCTTAACGGCTGGCAGATCGATCAGTACCTGGGCAACGCCGAGTTCTATATGGGCTACGGCAACTATGACGTCGCGCTGACGCTGCCCGAAGGATGGCTGGTGACCTCCACCGGCAGCCTCAAGAACCCAACCGAGGTCCTTTCGGCCCAGACCCGGGCCCGGCTGGACTCGGCCGGCCATGCCACGGGAATAGTCCGGGTGGTGACCGAGGCCGATCGTACCGCGGGCACCTCGACGGCTCGTGGCACCGGTGGCAAGCTGGTCTGGCGATTCCGGGCTGACACCGTGCGCGACGTGTCCTGGGCGACATCCTCACGGTACCTGTGGGACGCAACCAACGCGGCGGTGGGAGATGCCAACGGTGACGGCCGCGCGGACACCGCGGCCATCAACTCGTTTTACCGTCCAGAGCTGCGTGCCAGCCATTGGAACGAGAGCGCCCGCTACAGCCGTCACTCGGTGGAGTTCTTCTCCCGTTACCTAATGCCGTATCCCTACGCTCACATGACAGCGGTGGACGGTCCCTCCTCGTGCGGGGGGATGGAATATCCCATGATGACCTGCATAGGCGGGCAATGGGACACGCTGGGCCTGTACGAGGTCACCACTCACGAGATAGGCCACATGTGGTTTCCTATGCTGGTCGGATCGGACGAGAAACGGTTTGCCTGGATGGACGAGGGGCTTACACAGTTCAACCAGTCGCAGGCAATAGCCGATTTTTTCAAGGGCGTAGACGACGAGGAGATCAATCGGAGGAATTACCTCGGCTTCGCCGAGAGCGGGGGCGAGGTGGAGTTGATGCGTCACGGCGATCGGTACCCCACCTATGGGTCGTACGGCGTGGCCGCCTATTACAAACCGGCCACCGTTCTGGTGGCCCTCAGGGGTGTGCTGGGTGAGGAGACCTATAACAAGGCCTTTAAGGAGTATGGCCGGCGCTGGCTCTACAAACACCCGTCACCATCCGACCTGTTCAACACCTTCGAGGACGTATCGGGGCGGGATCTCGACTGGTTCTGGCGCACCTGGTTCTACGAGACCTGGAGGCTGGACCAGGGGATCGATACAGTGAGCACCGCGGGCGATTCGCTCGATATCGTCGTCCACAACGAGGGCCGGGCAGTAATGCCGGTTCGGCTGGTGGTCAGCCGGACCGACGGACGGGCGGACTCGCTCACCGTTCCTGCAAACGCGTGGTTTGGTGGAGAAAGGCGCCGCACCGTCCGTGTAGCCGCCTTGCCCGCGGTGAAGAGTATCGAGATCGACCCGGAGCGGGATTTCCCCGATGTGGATCGCAGCAACCAGGTGTGGCCGCGGTAGAGTCTCGAGTCGAGAGTCCAGTTCAAGGGTCGCAAGTCTAACCCGCGACTCGTGACTCTCGACTTTCGGCTAACGACTCCCCGCAGGTAGCTTAGACACATGCCCCGCGTTCTCATCGTCGCCAACCGCCTCCCGATTACCGTCAAGGCCACCGAGTCAGGTGTCGAGGTCCAGAAGAGCTCGGGGGGACTGGCCACCGGCCTCCTCCGGCCGCACGAGCAGTCGGGCGGTCTATGGATCGGCTGGTCCGGCGCTCCCGAGCAGCTTACCGCCACCCAACAGTCCCAGCTGGATGAGCAGCTCACCGCCCTGCGTCTGGTGGCAGTTCCGCTGACGGACGATCAAGTCAGCCGCTACTACGAAGGGTTCTCCAACGGGGTCCTCTGGCCTCTGTTTCATTATCTGCTGGATCAGGTGCCGCTTCACGTCAGGGACTGGGACGCCTACGTCGAGGTGAACGAGCGATTCGCCGATATCGTGGCGCAGCAGTATCAGGACGGCGACCTAATCTGGGTTCATGACTATCAGCTTCTGCTCCTCCCCGATCTCCTGCGAAAACGTCTGCCCGACGCCAGGATCGGTTTCTTCCTCCACATCCCATTCCCATCCGAGGAGCTGTTCCGCACCTTGCCCGAGCGCGACCGGGTGCTGCGGGGGCTGCTCGGCGCCGATCTGGTCGGGTTTCACACCCCCGCGTATCTGCGGCATTTTGCCGCCTCCCTTACCCAGCTCGGGCTTACCGTCGACATCGACAGGGTTCAACTCACCGATCGGGAAGTGCGCCTCGGCGTGTTTCCGATGGGGATCGATGCCGCGTCGTTTACTGCGCTGGCGGAGGATCCGGCCACCCAGGTGGAGGCGAAAGCTCTCCGGGGCGACGAGAGCGTTCGGCTCCTGGTGGGGGTGGACCGGCTGGACTACACCAAGGGGATTCCGCGCCGGCTTCTGTCTTACGAGAAAATGCTTCAGACCCACCCCGAGCTCAGGGAGAAAGTACGGCTGGTGCAAGTGGCGGTGCCATCTCGCACCGGGGTAGAGGCCTACCAGGAGTTCCGGGCGCTGGTGGACGGACTGGTCGGGCGAATCAACGGAGACTTCGGAACTCCGCGCTGGATGCCGGTGCACTACATCTTCCGTTCCTTGTCAGAGCAGGAGCTGGTGGCACTCTACCGCGCGGCCGACGTCATGCTGGTCACCCCGTTGCGCGACGGAATGAATCTGGT
>JACCRS010000242.1 GCA_013813435.1 Gemmatimonadales bacterium | reverse complement strand
CGTGTCTTTCTCCGTTCCACCGGCAACCTCTCCACCGGCGGCACCGCCACCGACGTCACCGACCAGGTCCATCCGGACAACATCGAGATGGCGGTACGGGCGGTAAAGGCGATCGGCCTCGACGTGGGCGGCGTGGACTTCCTCAGCACCGACGTCACCGAGTCGTACAAGGATGTCGGCGGCGCGATCTGCGAGGTCAATGCGGCGCCGGGGTTCCGCATGCACATGGCGCCGAGCGAGGGGCGGCCGCGCGATGTAGGCGGCCCGGTGATGGACATGCTGTTTCCTCCCGGCACGCCGACCCGGATTCCAATCGCCGCCATCACCGGGACCAACGGCAAGACCACCACGGCCCGGATGCTGGCCCACATCCAGAAGCTCGCCGGGCATCACGTCGGCCTGACCTCCACCGACGGGGTCTACATCAACGGCCAGCGCACGGTGGCAGGCGACATGACCGGCCCGGTGGCCACGCGAATGGTGCTGAGCGACCCGTCGGTGGACGTGGCGGTGCTGGAGATTGCGCGCGGCGGGCTGCTCCGGGCGGGAATGGGAGTGCGGACCTGCGATGTCGGCGCGGTGCTCAACGTGAAAGCCGACCATCTGGGCCTTCGCGGCATCGGCACGCTGGAGCAGCTGGCCGAAGTCAAGCGGATCGTGGTGGAGGTGGCCCGGGAGACGGCGATCCTCAACGCCGATGATCCTCTGTGTCTCAAGATGGCCGACTACACCGAGGCCAAGAATCTGTGCTACGCCACCATGGACCCCACCCACGAGCTGGTGGGCGAGCACATCAAGGCCGGCGGGCGCGGGGTGGTGTTGGAGACTGGGATCAAGGGCCAGATGATCACGATCTACGATCATGGGGCGAACATTCCGCTGCTGTGGACCCACCTCATCCCCGCCACGCTCGAAGGCCGGGCGATGCACAACGTGCAGAACGCCATGTTCGCGGCCGCCATGGCGTTCAGCATGGGCCTCAAGCTCGAGGACATCCGCCACGGTCTGCGCACCTTCGACACCACGTTCTTCCAGGCGCCGGGCCGGATGAACATCTATGACGAGCATCCGTTCAAGGTAATCCTCGACTACGGCCACAACCCCGCCGCGGTAGAGGCCATGTGTGCGCTGGTGGAACGTCTCGATGTCTCCGGACGGCGAATCTGCGTTATCGCGGTGCCCGGCGACCGCCGGGACGAGGATATCTCGGAGATCGGACGAATAGCGGCGGGACATTTCGAGCGCTACATCTGCCGCCGCGATGACCAGCTTCGCGGCCGCCGTTCCGACGAAGTGCCCGAGCTGCTGCGCAAGGCCCTGATGTCGCATGGAGTGTCGGACGAGCAGATCCTGGTGATCCCCAGCGAAGAGGAGGCCATAGACACCGCCCTTCGTCAGGCCGCCACCGGTGATCTCCTTCTGATCTTCGCGGATGCCATCACCCGGAGCTGGAAGCAGGTGATCCAGTTCAGGCCTGAAGCTCCGCCACCCACCGGCGAGAGACTCAGAGCGTCCCGGCCCGAGCCGGTGACAGCTTCGGCTGCCGCGGTGCAGGAAGACCATCGGCACGAGTTTGTCAGGGACTCCCGCGGCGTTCGGATCGCCCGGGAAGAGCACGCCGACTGAGCCGGCGGAGCGCCTGCATGAACCTCCTCGATTCGCGCCGGCTAACCGGTCCGGGGCTGCTGCTGGACGGTCCGGGAGCGGTGCTGGATGTCTCGCTCGGGGGATCTGACGCCGAGCAGCTCATTTCCGCCTGGCGCAGGGCGGCGGAACGGCTGCTCCGGGACGTGGGCTGGGACGACGAGCGTCTGGCCGTGCGGCACTTCGAGGGGGGAGTGAGCCTGGCGCTCACCGCCCCGGTAGACGGACTGTACGCCGCAGCTGGCCTCAACGAGCGGGCCTGGGAGGCAGCTGTCGCGGAGCTCGACGGGGGGCCATCCCGGGATTACCAGTCCGATCTCACTGCTCTCCGTACGGCAATCTCCTCCGAGAACAATCCCCGGCTGGTGGAGCTCCGGCGCGCCGCCAGAGCGCGGGGCCTGACGTTTCTCAGCGGGGAGGACCAGGTATCGGTCGGGTCCGGCGTTGGGGCCCTGGTCTGGGACGACGATGCCCTGCCCCAAGCCGACGCGGTGGATTGGGACCAGGTCTCCGATGTACCGGTGGCGCTGGTGACCGGCTCCAACGGCAAGACCACTGTGGTCCGGCTCCTGGCTGCCATGCTGCGCGAGTCCGGCCTCATTCCCGGCTTCAGCTCCACCGACGGCGTAACGGCCGGCACCGAGACGATCGGGGAGGGAGATTTCTCCGGCCCGAGCGGGGCCCGGCTGGCGCTGCGTCACCCCACGGTTCAGGCGGCGATTCTGGAGACCGCGCGCGGCGGGCTGCTTCGCCGGGGGTTGCCGGTCGAGTCGGCCCAGGCGGCCGTCGTCACCAATGTGGCTGAGGACCATCTCGGCGAGTTCGGGATCGAGAGCCTGGCCGATCTGGCCGAGACCAAGCTGCTGGTGGCCAAGGCGGTAAAAACGAATGGCGCGCTGGTGCTCAACGCCGACGATTCCATGCTGGTCAAGGGCAGCGCCCAGCTCGACCGGACCATCATCTGGTTCTCGCTCGATGCCGGGTCACCACTGGTTCAAGGGCACGTGGCGCGGGGCGGCACCGCGGTTCTGTCCGAGGACAACGAGATTGTGCTGCTTCGGGCGGGACAACGGCGGACCATAGCTCCGCTGACGGATGTCCCCATCACGCTGCGCGGGACCGCCAGGCACAACGTCGCCAACGCGCTCGCCGCGGTCGGTGGTGGTGCAGCCCTGGGCCTGGAGCCGGAGACGATGGCTGCCGCGCTCCGGCGATTCGGGACTGAGCAGGGCGACAACGCCGGCCGTGCCAACCTGCTCCAAGTTGGGGATATTCGAGTTCTGCTGGACTATGCCCATAATCCGCACGGAATGTTGGCGCTGGTGGCTCTGGCGCAGAAGCTTCCTGCTCAACGCCGCCTGGTGATGGTCGGCCAGGCGGGCGACCGCAGCGACGAAGCGGTCCGAGAGCTGGCGCGCGCCGTCTGGCCGCTCGAGCCGCATCACGTTGTCATCAAGGAAATGGACGAGTACCTGCGGGGAAGATCGTTGGGTGAGGTTCCGGCCCTGCTGGAGAAAGAGTTTCTGCGGCTGGGTCTTGCACCCAGCTCGATTTCCCGGACCGGCCCCGACATGGATGGCGTTCGGACTGCTCTGGAATGGGCGCGGCCCGGAGATCTACTGGTGTTGGCGGTGCATCAGGATCGGCAACCGGTGCTCGATCTCCTGAACCAGCTCGACGCGGGAGGTTGGCAAGCCGGCAAAGACCTCCCGCAGCGAGGGCTCTAAGGTGTTAGCCGGGCGAGATAGTGGCCATACTCGTCCGGATCCAGGACGATCTCGCAGCGCCAATCTTCCTCACGCGCATAGCGAATGAGGGTGTTGGCATCCACGTACAGCTGAGGAAAGGGCTCGCCTTTCCGGCCCTCGTACTCGATCTGGAAATGCAACTCACCTACATAGCGTCCATCGGCGCGCTCGAGCG
>JACCRS010000222.1 GCA_013813435.1 Gemmatimonadales bacterium | reverse complement strand
GTGCGATCCAGGGCGCAGTCATCAGCGCAGCCACTGTGATCTTCATGACTGCGACGCTGGGCTCGACCGACGGGTCGATGTCGCGCAGCACCCGGCGCAATGCCGGCTCGGCGAGCTTGCCGGTGACAAACAGAACCCGGCGGGGAAGCGGGGAGGCGGGTAAGTCTGCCCCGCTACCCAAAGCAGTTCTGCTTTCCACTGCCCTGTCCCGCTTACCCGCTTACCCGCTTACCCACCTACTTCGGCTCCCCTGCCCGAACCCACTTGTTCGGCGTGCCCTCGAGGGCGCCGCCCTGTGGCTTCCAGAGGATGACCTCCTCGATCTTTCGCGCGAGCTCGAAATCCTTGTCTGTGATACCACCGGCGGCGTGGTTCTGCAGCTTCACGATAACGCGGCCCCAGGTGACACTGAGGTCAGGGTGGTGGTACGCCGCCTCGGCCAGATAGCCTACGGCGTTCACCAGCATCAGCGTTGTGGGCCAGCCATCCGTCTTGTAGACTCTCCGAATCCAGCCCTCTTCGTAGTACCAACCGTCCAGTTCCTTCAGCCGTTCGGCTATCTCAGCGTCGTTGTAGGTTCGGTCTTTTGTTGCGGCCATTGTTACCTCCTTATGAGTCCAGGAGTCAGGGGTCAGAGGTCGAGCTGGGGACCTGAGCTCGTCTCCAAGCCCATCACCCAGAGTCCCGACTCTCGACTCCCGACTCGGCTACATCACCACTCCCCCGTTCACCGCTATCATCTGACCGGTCAGAAAGGCCGCGTCGTCTGATGCCAGGAAGACTGCCGCGGCGGCCACGTCTTCCGGCGTCCCCCAGCGGGCCAGCGGCGTTGCATCGATCACCTGCTGGCGGAAGTCGGGGTCGGCACCTTCTCCGAAGGCGGTGTCGATGAATCCGGGGCCCAGAATATTGACGCGAATTTCAGGGGCCACATCGCGCGCGAGTGATTTACTGAAACTGGCGATTCCGCCTTTGGCCGCTGAATAGAGGCCGGGATTCTCTCCCTTCATACCGAGTGAAACGTGGTCCCATGCCATGTTGATGATCACGCCCCCTCCCTGGGCTCGCATGAGGTCAACTGCTGCCCATGAGGCGATGATGGTGCCGCGCAGATCGACCGAAAGAACCAGATCGAGCTTCTCGAGCCGGGACATCTTCCCCGCTTCTCCGGTGAGGATGTCGGCGCCGGCGTTATTTATCCAGACATCGACGATGCCGAACACATCCTTCACCCGGCGTACCAGGGAGCCGATCTCCTCGGGCCGGCTGATATCGGTGCGGATCACCTCCACCCGGCGTCCGAGTGAGCGGATCGCCTGAGCGGTGGCATCTGCTCCAGTCTGGTTCTGCCGATAGGTTAGAGCGAGGTCAGCCCCCGCGCGCGCGCAACGTAGCGCGATGGCCCGGCCGATGCCGCTCGATGCTCCGGTGACCAGCACGATCTTATGCTCCAGCACCGCCGCCTCCCCTCCGAATCTGGCCGGTGATATCTTCTTAAATCCTAACATATCAGAGCCTTAGCATCTTACAAGGGACTGACAGATGCAGTTGCTCGTGAGCGTCAGGTCGGCACTGGAGGTTGAGCCCGCACTTGCGGGAGGTGCTGATATCATAGATGCCAAGGAACCGGGCCGGGGCTCACTCGGACCCGTTACGGCTGCCGCGCTCGCCGAAATACTTGGACGGGTGCCTCCCCACCATCCCTTTAGCGTAGCGCTGGGAGACTTTGCTACCACCGGCGAAGTCACGGCAGCACTCGGCGCGATCGAGCTTCCTTCACGCCCGGGTCCGACCTTTCTAAAGCTGGGGTTTTCGCGAGTCCAGTCAGCCGATCTGGTATGCGAGCTTCTGACGGCCGCTGTCCGGTCGGCTTCGGCGCTGGGCTCACCGCCTCACATCATAGCAGTAGCCTATGCCGACACTGAGCGAGCCGGGTCGCTTTCACCCGAGCTCATCTGCCGGCTGGCTCACGGGGCAGGTGCCGCTGGAGTCTTGATCGACACCTACATCAAGGACGGCACCGGCTTGCTCAACTGGTGGAGCCCCGCCGCGCTGGCGAGCTGGGTGTCAAAGGCCCGCACAGCCGGTCTTTTGACCGGATTGGCAGGAGCCTTGGGGCCGGACGATATCGCCTGCGTTGCTGCAGCCATGCCGGACGTCCTTGGATTCCGGGGCGCCGCCTGTGATGCCGGCCGGTCGGGACGGGTGTCAGCTCAGCGGGTGGCCATGCTCCGGCGCCAGCTCGATGGACATCGCGAAACGCGTGATCGTACGGCGTATCCGGCCTCGGTACCGCTGCTAAGTCGGCTGAATTCATGAACTAGGGGGACTCTGGAGGGGCATAACACTTGCTCGGTGGACGGGCTGCGACCTGATCGCGACGGCTGGCCTTCCACTTGAGTAGAAATGACTTTTCCGTCGACACCACTGCGGAGCAGGTTCGGCCGTCGGTTGCTGGCGTTGTTCGTGGGTTGCGCCTTTGTTCCGATGGCGGTCCTTGCCGCTCTCTCCTACCGTCACGTCAAGCAGCAACTCTATCGGCAGAGCGAGAATCGGCTCCAGCAGGCGAACCTTGCGTTAAGCCAGGCGATCTTCGACCGGTTGCTCCTGCTCGACGCCACCCTGAAGAGCATTCCACCTCAGGCCATACTCCAGCTCCTCGTTGCCAAACAGAAATCGCCGGCGCCGAAAGCCAAGCCCGTGGTACTACCCCGGCTGGGAAATCAGACCCAAACCGGGAGCCTGGATGGGCGCATGGCCATGGGTGGCTTCATCATGGACCGCGCACCCAAGCCGGTGCCGGCACGAGCGGCCGCTTCACGTGCTGAGCTGATCGCAGCGAGCCAGGCGTTGATCGCGGGACTGGACCTCCTGGCCCGCCAGCGGTTCGTCGCGGTCGAGTTCATAGGCGACGACCGGGAACGGATCGAGATCTTCGGCCGCCTGGCGCGACGCCCGAAGTTGACGGCACGAGACAGCTCAGACTTACGCCTGGGCCTCCCGCTCATCGTGACTGAGTACCCGGCCGGTGAAGCGCCGCGGATTTATCTGCTGCGGCGGGTAATTCGTCGCAATGAGGTCCGCGGTACGTTCGTGGGTGAAGTCAGTCCCGAGTATCTCTGGGGTTCACTGGACCAGAGCATGCCATCGCCCACCACTCGCGTGGCGGTACTGGACGATTCAGCACACGTCATTTTCAGCTCGGCCAACACACTGCCAGTGCCGCCCAAGGGTGGAACGGACTCGGCTACGCCGCAGCCTGAACCTCGGATTAATTCCTCCGACCAGTCATATCTGTCCGCCTCATCCGAGATAAGAATGGCGGAGGCATTCGCAGCGCAGCCCTGGAGGGTGGTGCTCACCGAGTCCAAGGACGAAGTGTTGGAGCCGATGGTGGAGTTCACCAACACCTTCCTGATTGTCGTGGGAGTGTCGAGCCTCGTGGTGCTGCTGCTTAGCGTAAGCCAGATCCGCCGGAGCGTGCTGCCTCTCGAAGAGCTGCAGAAGGGAACGCGCCGGATTGCTCAGCGTGATTTCGCCAGCAGGGTGACGGTGACCAGCCGGGACGAGTTCGAGCAGCTGGCCGCCTCATTCAACACCATGGCTACCCAACTGGGGCGGCAGTTCAACGCGCTCGCCATGGCGGCCGAGATTGACCGCGCGGTGCTTTCGGCGACGGATGCCACGACCATAGTGGACACGCTTCTCGTTCGAATTCGTGACGTATTCCCCTGCAGTGTAGTCAGCGTGACAATCGGCGCGCCGGACGGCTCCAAGTCATTGACCAGCGTGATCCAGGATTATCAGTCCGGGCAACGGCATGTTGCCCGGATCGCCATGCGGGCGCCGGACGTGCAGAATATTCTCACGGGGCCCGAAGTGCTGGAGCTGCGCGGTGGCGAAACCATGCCCTCGTATCTCGAGCCATTGGTTGAGCTGGGTGCCACATCGTTCGTGGTGTTGCCTCTGTCGTATCAGCGGCAGCTCTCGGGGATTATCGCCCTGGGCGAGCGCTTCGATCTCGAGCCCGGCGAGGAAGACCGGGTGCAGATGCGCCGGCTTGCGGACCAGGCGGCTGTGGCCCTTGCCAACGCGCGCATGCTGGATCAGGTGCGTGAGCTGGCGTACTATGACAGTCTTACGGGCCTGCCCAACCGCCTGTCATACAAGGAACGTCTGGCCAACGCCTTGGAGCAGGCCAGTCGTAACAAGAAGCTGGTGGCGGCGTTCTTCATCGACCTCGACCACTTCAGCCGGATAAACGACACGCTGGGACACGAGGTGGGCGACCAACTGCTCCGCCATGTGGCATCACGTCTTCGCTCGTGCTGCCGGGAACGGGAGGACGAAGTTGGCCCAGCGCAAGCCACCCTGGCTCCGGAAGTGGCCCGGCTCGGCGGCGACGAGTTCACGGTCATCATGCCCGGTCTGAGCGATCCGCAGGACGCCGCGAAGCTTGCCCGGCGGCTGATCAGCAGCTTTGCCCATCCGATCCGGGTTGACGAGCACGAGATCTTCATCAATGCGAGCATCGGTATCGCCATCTATCCGGTCGACGGCGAGGACCTCGACACCCTGCTGATGCACGCCGACACCGCCATGTACAAGGCCAAGGAGCAGGGCGGCAACAGCTACCAGACCTACTCCAAGTCCATGACGACTACCGCGCTTCAACGGCTCACTCTGGAGAACGATCTTCGCAGAGCGTTGGAGCGGAGCGAGTTCGAGGTACACTATCAGCCGATCGTCGACGCCTATACCGGCACGGTTGTGGGCGCCGAGGCCCTGTTACGCTGGCGCCATCCGGAGCTGGGACTTCTCCTGCCCTCCGAGTTCATTCCGATCGCCGAGGAGAACGGCCTGATCGTGCCTATGGGGGAATGGATTCTCCAGGCGGCCTGCATGCAGAATAGGGCCTGGCAGGATGCCGGATTTCCCCGCATCAGGGTAGGGGTGAATCTCTCCAGCCGGCAGCTCAAGCGGCGGCTCAGTGACACGGTCAGCAACGCGCTACAGGTGAGCGGACTGGAACCCCGATATCTCAGCCTGGAGTTGACCGAGAGCGTCCTGGTCAATCACCACAAGGAGGGCAGTGAGGCACTGCACTCCCTCCGTGCCATGGGGCTCCATCTGGCGGTGGACGACTTCGGAACAGGGTACTCGTCGTTCAGCTACCTGAAGCATTTCCCGTTGGACACGCTCAAGATCGACCGTTCCTTTATCCGTGAGATCGCCACCCATCCGGACGACGCGGCCATCACCACCGCCATCATCGCAATGGGACACGCGCTGGGGTTGAGGGTGATTGCGGAAGGCGTTGAGACGGAGGCTCACTTGAACCTGCTCCAAAAACAGGGCTGCGATGAGATTCAGGGATATCTGGTAGGCCGCCCAGTGCCCGCCGATCGATTTGAGGAGCATTTTGCCAAGAAGCGCGGGGTGGCCGGTGGCAATGGGCGGCGCCAGCAGCGCTCCGTCACCCGCTGAGCCTGCCGGACAGCTCTTCCAGGCGGTCGCATCCTACCAGGAAACAAGGCATCCCATACGGGAGTGCGGTAGCGAAGTAGGGGTCTACCGCCTCCCTCAGGTCCGAACCCGGCTTGATCAGAATCAGTCGCGTGGCATCGAGCGCGCCGGCTACAAAAGCAGCAATGCTGTCGCTGGTCACCTGCCAGCCGTGGGGTAACGCGTCGGCAGAGCGCATCCAGCGTGAGGGTGCCAGGACGGTCACACTCCCAGGCTTTACCTTGTCTAACACCGCTGCCGGCTCCTCTGCCAACGCAGCCCCGGGAATTCGATCCGCAAGGACATGAGCGTATTGATCCATGGCCAGGATAGCCATCCAGTGCGCTGCATCAGGAGAAAGTCCCGCGGAACGGTCAAACCGCCGGACCGTGTCCGCGAAGGGCCCGCCGCCTGGCATCACGAGTACCGCATGCTTCAGGGCGGCTGCGCCGACCTCGCGACACACCCGCTCGAGCGCTCCGGGTACGCATGCTACCGCGCCCCCGATCTTGATCACACTGAGCTGGCGAGGTATTGGAGTCATGCCACTGACGCCATGTCGTACCAGAGAAGCCACGCCACCGCGGCGGCTGGAGCGGTGCGGGCTGCCTGCCCCAGCCGGTCGGCGAGCGGTATGACCTCGAGGCCTACCGCAGTAGCGGCCTCTACTGCAATGAAGTCACCCAGACCGGTCACCACCGCGGCACTGATCAGAGGCCAGCGCTGCAGGATGCGCTCGAGCGAGCGGGCCACTGTCTGTACTTGAGCCCGGGCCAGGGCCGCGGCGATGCCATCCACCACGGAATCATCGAGCATATCCCGATCGCCGCAGACCACGCGCGCCAAGCGATCGCCCGCCGAGTCACGAGTGGGGGGTCGGCCGTCGGGGGTGGGGCAGGTGTAATCCCCGGCCTGAATCCGTCCGAGCCAGAGATGGGCATCGCCCACGATCGCAAAGCCGTCTGCCGCCACGCCAGCATTCCCGCCCCACAGGGGAACCTGGTGAGCCACTGCTTCAACCGGCGTTCGCAGCGCTCCGGTGTATACCAGCTCGCCGCTGAGCAGTCGCGCCGGATCGGTGAGTCCTTCCGCCACCACCCGTCCGTTTACTATAGGCACCAGGTCGGAAGTAGTAGAACCGATATCGACAAGAACGCAGGTGGGAAACCATCGAGCCACCAGCGAGGCGGTAGCGGCCCAGTTAGCCGCCCCCACAGCCAGGGGTAGCGCACGGGCCTCGCCGGGTGTCACAAACCGGCCGTCCACGCTGTATACATGGAGCTGGTCACCGGGGAACGCGGCCTGCATGGCATCGAGGATGAATCCAACGCCCTCGTGCTTGGTGCGGAAAGCCTGCGATAGCTCGGCGGTCATGGTGATGGCGTGCGAATGGCCGGCCTCGCCGCGGATCTTTTTCGCCGCCTGAACCAGCCTCAGGACCAGAGCCGCGGGATCGTGCTTTATCTCATATGGCAGGCACGTGCTGCGAACCACGGGACCGTCGCGCCCCGCCTCCAGACGTGCCACCTTGGTATTGACGCCACCGATGTCCCAGCCGAGAATCGAGGGTGGTGTGGGCATGCAGATCATTCCTGTGTTGGACCTGGCCGGCGGAGGTGCGGTACATGCCCAAGCCGGCGACCGAACACGATACGCACCGCTGACCTCAGGTCTGGTGCCCGAGCATCCGGGCGATCCCGTAGCGCTGCTCCGCGCCTTCCACACCACGCTCGGGGTTCATGAGTGCTACGTGGCCGATCTCGATGCGATCCAGGGTGGCGCCCTCCAGCGATCGCTGCTGCGGCAGCTGGCTGAGTTCCACACCGGCTTTGCCGGTGCGCTGATGGTGGACGCCGGCACGAACCAGCCGGGAGGCGCACTGGAGGTCCTGTCCTGTGGTGCCAGCGAGGTGGTAGTGGGCCTGGAGACGCTCCATGCCTTTGCGGACCTGGCGGGCATCGTGGAAGTCGTTGGCCCCTCGCGAGTGGTGTTCAGTCTCGACCTCAAGCTCGGCGCTCCAATCCTTCATCCCGCGCTGCAGGACGTCGGCGGCGCGGGTCCCGATGCGCTGAGTCTGGCGGACCAGGCAACCGCGGCCGGCATCACGACGCTGCTTCTGCTCGATCTCGGTCGGATTGGAACGGGATGTGGAGTCGATCTCGGGATGCTCGAGACGCTGCGGCGTCGCTTTCCCGGGATCCGGCTGCTGGCGGGAGGCGGTGTTCTCACCCGGCGGGATCTCGAGCGGATGCGCGACGCCGGTTGCGACGGCGCTCTCATTGCCAGCGCGATTCACGCGGGCAGAGTCACCGCGTCCGACCTTGCCGACCTCACCGGTTCCGCCGATTGGGGGAATCAGTCGGGAACGAGCGCCTCCCTGTAGGTTGCAGACTGGCCGTAGTTCTCCTCCACCTCCAGCTCCATGAGGGTCAGATGGCTGTAGCCTCCGGCAGCCAGCTCCTGGCGCACCTGCACGCCCAGGTACTGAGCCAGCATCTCCGCGGTGCTGTTGAGGATGGGAATCAGTGCGCAGTCTCGCCGGGGAAAGACGTAGGTCGGCTGGCCGAAGTAGTCCACCATGACCCGATCTCCCTCCTCCCGGTAAGCCAGCTTCGGATTCAGGGTGGGGAGCAGAACCTTGTGATCGATGGCATCGACGAGGCGGCGAGTGATCTGCTTCAGGACGCTGAAGTCCAGCACGAACAGACATTCGGAGTCGACGCTGCCCTCGACCGCCACACCAACTCGATAGTTGTGGCCGTGTAGCGTCTCGCACTGGTGGCCGCGGAAGGTGATGAAGTGGGCCGAAGCGAAGACCAGATAGTCCTTGCTGACCTGGACTCGAAAGTTGCTTTGCACGACGGTTCTCCTCAGCGGACCCAACCACCCTCAAGTATAACCACAAATATTGCAGCACAGGTGAGATCGGCGGTGGTGCCTGGATTACGCCGGTTCTTCGGATCGCGCAGCTCGTTGTCGAGCTCACCCAGCGCCCGGCGCCCCTCCTCCGATCGGGTGGCCCCCGCTCGCAACACATCCCGCGCACGCTGAGACACAGACTCCGCCTCGAGCCGGCCGAGCTTTCGTGCGATATGGGTATCAGCGATGGAATCCAGCAGCCTCAGATGGACATCGACCGCGGCATCGGTCCAGGCCAGTCCCTCACGCCGGGCCGTGCGAAGGGCTGGAGCACCGACGTCGAACGTGAGCGCAAACTCGGTGACGTACTCCTGGGCGATGGCATCGCGGTTTGCGGCCAGTGCCATCGCTTCGCGCAGCGTTACCGAGGGAGTGGCCGAAACATCCTCCGCGGGGGCTTCGCCCAGACCCCCGGGCCGAGCGTGCCGGATGGCAGCGTACACCTGCTCTGCATCGTCGACCGTGGTATCCGCCAGCACCCGGGCGACTCGTTCGCGCAGGGTTCCTCCCGGCAGAAGCGCCGCCCTGGCCAGCGGCGCCAGCAGCAATACAATTCCGAGGTTGGTATTGGAGCGCGTCCACCGGCGAGTATCTTCTACCGCCCTCCGAATGGTCGTGCCGAGCGGGCATTCCAGCGCATCTCGAAGAGCCGGCCCGATAGCAACCGCGCTCGCCAGAAAGTCTTCGTATCGAGTGTCGTGAAAGTGACGCTCGGGAGACACGTTGCCCGGCTTGGGTGCGCTAACCTCGAGCAAGCATGCGAGCTGCCCGGCAGCGGCCACATCGGCCGGCGTATTCACCGCGCCTGCAGCGCGAGAAAGTCGACCAGCCTGCCGGCCACATCCAGGCCCGTCGCTTCCTGTAGTCCTTTCCAGCCGGGGATGCCATTTACCTCCAGGACGTAGGCGGTACCGTCCGAGGCGGTCAGGAGATCCACACCCGCGTAGTCCGCTCCAACCGCGGCGGCGGCGCGCACTGCCAGCGCGCTGAGGTCGTCCGGTAGTGATATGCTCCTGGCGGAGCCTCCGCGAGCGAGATTGGTGCGCCAGCCGCTAGCCCGCCGCTCGATTGCGGCGAGTACCCGCCCGCCGAGCACGAAGGCCCGAACATCGGTACCGTCGTGCTCGATGGTGCGCTGGAGATAATACACACCGCGAATCTGCTCGATCGTGCGAAAGACACGAAACGCCATCTCTTCGTCGCTTATCCGCACCATGCCGAGCCCCATGGAGCCGAACAGCGGTTTGACAATGACGTCCTGGAGAGCCCGGAACCCTGCGGTTGCCTCTTCAGCGTTGTCGCAGACGATGGTTTCCGGAGTCGGAACGCCGCACTGCTCGAGCAGCGCCGAGGTCCAGAACTTGTCCACGGTGCGCTCGATGGCTCGAGGCGAGTTCAGCACTTTCACGCCACGGTCTTCCAGCCGGTGCAAGGCGTCCACCCGAAAGATGATCTGCTCCAGGGAGCCGGACGGAATAATTCGGGCCAGGACCGCGTCCACACCATCCAGCTGGGTGGCGGCGCTGCGCAGCCCCGGATCTTTCCCGATGGTTGCTACCAGCCCTTCGTAGCGGAGCACTATGGCCTGATGCCCCCGCTCAGCTGCCGCCCGCTCGAGCTGCTGGGTGTGCCAGCCGGTGCGCGCTGCGAGAACCGCGATTCGCAAGCTACTTCGTCTCCACTCCGACCAGAGCGTCGAGACCACCGCTGGCGAATTTTGCCAGGCCGTCTGCCACTTTCTTGAACGCCGGAGTCGCCATGCCCTTCTTGGCCGCTTCCATCGATGAGAAGTACAGCTCTGCCTGGCGATAGCGGGCCGGCTTGGACCCGTCGAGATTGGAGTTGAAGCGGGTGTACTCGACCCTGGTATAGCCGATGTCCGGCTTGCCCGCTGCAACCAGCGGACCATGAGTCTCGGCGTAATATTTCTCGAAGGCGGCCGTATCTGTCGGGGCCTTATAGATAACCGTGACGATCGCCCCCGGGTGGCCCGAACCGGCTTCATGCTCGTTCGTGGTGGTCGCGACCATGCCGATTAGCCCGCCGTCGGCAAAATTCTTCAAGTCATCGGCGACCTTTTTGAATCCCGGGGTTGCGACCCCTTTCTGCAGGTCATCCAGCGAGTCGAAGTACAGCTCGACTTGCCGGTAGAAGGCGGGTTTCTTGCCGTCGACTGAGGAGCTGAACCTGGTGAACTCAGCGCGGGGGAACCCAATCTCATCCTGGTTTGCGAAGAGCAGCGGAAGGTGGGTCTCCTTGTAGTACTTCTCGAACCTGGCCGCATTCTTCGGGGCATTGTAGAGCACGGTGACAATTGTTCCCGGGGCGGAGGCTGCCGCCGTTGTCGCGCTGTCGGCCGCGGGCATGTCGGCGGCTTTGTCCCCACCCTTGCTGCAGGCGGAGGTCAGGGCGACCGCGGGGATCATCAACCAGCTGATGCGACGCATGAGGGCTCCAGAGGTTTAGGTGTAGAGCGAGGCTTCCAGCACCTCGGGGTTCAAACGTCCGGCATGAAACGTCCGCCCGCTTTCGGTGCTGGTGAGCCACACCTCCGCGGGACTGAACAGCAGCGGATCAATCTTGTAGAAATCCCCCCCGTAGCGCTGAAAGATCTCGTAGAATGGCGTGCCGTAATCGTGCGATGCTGAAGCTGGTACCTGCGCGGCCAGTTTCTCCAGCTCGGCATCGGAGGCACGTACCGTGTAACGCGCCTGGCCGCCGTACAGGATGCAGTCATTAGTTCGGCCGATGGCCCTTAAGTCGTTCTTGGCCACTGGCGGCAGCGGTGCAGTACCGATGGCACTCACCACCCGCCTCACGTCGAAGCCGAGTGTCTCGATCTTGTGGAGGCCGGTCTCGATGATCCTCGCCGAGATCTGTACTCCACCGGCCAGACTGGACGTCGGGGCTACCAGCAGGGTGAGCTGGACCGGCTGTAGCCGGGCCTTCTCAGCGATCCAGGCCGCTACTTCGTCGGTCGGGAGAGTACGGGTTTCGAGAACCAGTACCCCTTCTTCGGTCTCCTCCTCGTATTCGAGCCTCTCGAACAGCTCCCGCTCAACCCGTGCATGCGCCCTCAGGGGACCCGATCCCATCGCAAAAAACTTTCCGACCGAGATGGACCACCCGGCGTACTGCGACGCCATGCATGCCACCGCTGCGTGGTCGGTCCAGACCGTGACGCCGGCATAGGATTGGTTCCCAATCTGTAGCGGGATACAGCTGACGTTTCCCAGTCCGCCCATACAGATCTCCGACAAGGCTATACCGGCCTCGATTCCGCCGACGACGTCTACGCCGGCATCGATAACCCGGGCTCCGCCGGGAAGCCGGTAGCTCCTGACTCGCAAAAGTTCGGGTTGATCGGCCATGGTGTCGGCGATCTCGTCCGCGGCCTCGTTCATCCGTAGTGACGTCATTTGGCGGTCCATGCGAGAATCTCTCCCTTACCCAATTCGGCCATGTCTCCACTGTAGCGGCGATAGAAACCGTTGAGATGTCGGGGCCGTACCGGCAGTCCATACCGGCCCCCGAGCCGGGTAAGCAGCAGCCGCAGGTGTACCGGCTGGTAGGTACAGGCGTAGGAGTACGTCGGCGGCGGCGTGATGGCGCCCAGGGCCACAACTGAACCCCGCTTGGACCAGAGCCCCGCATCAGCACCGGCGGAGCCGAACACAACCACGTTTCCGGCGATCATACCGAGTCCGGCACGGTCGCCCGCCCGGCCACCTACGACCACGAGGCCCCGGCGCATGCCGGCCCCGGCCTCAGCTCCGGCCGCGCCGCGCACGATCAGCTCCCCGCCGGTCATACCGCGCTTGAACCCCAGCGGCGCCGCACCGGCGCGGGGCCCGGCGTCTCCCTGTATGTCGAGTGTTCCCCCCGCGAGAGCGAGTCCTGCCTCGCTGCCCAGGCTTCCCTCGACGGTTACTTCGCCCTCGTTCAGGCCTGCCGCAAGTCGGTCGATCAGCTCGAGATCACCCACGAAGCGCATGCGTCCCTCTGGCTCACCATTGAGCTCAAATATTTCGCCGAGGGGGGTCGCCCCGTCGCGCTCGAGATGGACCGGGCGACGGGCCAGCTCGGCGGCCGAAAGCGCGGTCCAGGACCCGGCGAGCACCTCGGAGAGATCGGCCCGCTGACGAAGCGGAGTCCTAAGCCGCGCCACCAGACCGCCACTCATGCGCCTGCCATTATCTGACGCAGGTGAAAGTGATGCGGGCCGAGCTTGCCCCCGTAGTTCCCGGCGCTGATGGCCACCACGCCATCGTGGCACGCAGCGTGGATGCCCGCTCTCATCGAGGACGCGATGGAGGGAGCATCCACGCCATTGACCACAATCTCGAGCACTGAGTTCACGCTGTCTGGCAGGGCTGACTTCGTTACGGCACGAAGCGTGGGACAATAGGCATCGTTGGTGGAGGCGATCATTGATTTGATGCGGCGCGACCCGACTTTGCTGCCGCTCCGGACCACTCCCCCGGGGAAGGGAAGGATCGTTCCCGGCTGCGCCGCCATCGCGTCGGCGGCGGCCTCGGCCGCACCCAGTGCGGCATCGGGGCTCCGCGCCAGGATCAGGAAATTGCCGCCTCCAACCCCCTTCAACGTGCCGAACTTCTCCTGCACCAGAAATTCGCCCTCCATGACCGGAATCCGCCAATAGCGCACCCCCGCGATGACCTTACTCATCTGGAACCCATCGCCGAAGAAACGCAATGCGGAACCCACACCCACACGGTCGGTCGCGTCGGGAAGGCCGTCGAAACACGCGGTGGTGGGGCAGGTGAGCACCGTCTGCCCGATCCGCTCGACCAGCCGTTTGGCCAGATCGTCCTTGCCCATGGTCATGAGCAGAATGCTGGTTCCTGGCCTTCCGTCCGGCGTCTCCCTGGCGGAAAGCGCCCGCTCGATGCCGGCCTCCACCTTGCACCCGATTACTGACGTGGCAAAGCCGGTCAGCTTGAGCGCGGCGGCGCGTACCCAGCGGTTGCTGCGGGCGGTTATGACGATACGAGCGACGCGCATGGTAAACGCTTCGGCAAAGGTGTCCTCGATGAAGACGCCGCGGATCTTCATGACGCACTGCTGTCATTCTGAGCCCATTCGCTGCGCTCAGGACAGGCTCCGCGAAGAATCTCTCGGGCATCGGAGAGATCCCCTCGCTGAGCTCGGGGCAGGCTCTTCACTGCGTTCAGGATGAAATCACAAAGGGATCGGCTCATCTCTTATGCCGCGCACCGGATAGTTGTCGAACGCCACCGTCGAATACGCCTGAAAGTGCTTCTGCAGGCCGGGCAGCAACGCGTCGTCGTATCCGGGCCGAACGTGCAGCCGCCGTCCCGCCGGGGCGCGCCGAAGCTGGCCTTCTTCCACCACCAGAGTTCCCGCTTTTATCACGTAGCGGGGCGTGGCGAACATCCTGGCGATATCCGGATCGCGCGAGTAGACCGTCACGTCGGCATCGGCGCCGGGACCAAGGTGCCCTTTCTGCTGCAGCCCGAGCAACCTTGCCGGCCCGGCCCGAGTAATGATGGCGATCTCGTTCAGCGTGTACTCGCGGGTGAGGCCGTCGGCCAGGGCGGAGCCGGCCAGGAGCTTGGGGTTGATCTGCTTGAGCCTCTCGCCGCGCACGGTGCGATCCATCAACAGCTGGATCAAGGCAGGGTACGACAGAAAAGAGCCACCATTCGGATGATCGGTCGATAGCACAACTCGCCAGGGATCCGCGCTGAGCAGGAAGAGCTCCAGACCGATGGCCCACTGAAGAGCCGATACCGCCGCCTTGTCCCTGTAAAGGATGGGCACAATGCCGCAGCCCGTCTCCAGCTCGATGTCGATGTTCACCCATTTGCGCCCGCTGCTCTTGTGCAGCAGGTATTCCACCGGTCCATCAGCGGTGATCGTGGCTGCCGGTCCGAACATCACCTGGCCCACATCGATACTCAGCTCGGGATGGCTGTTGACGTATTCCATGAGAGGCACCGCGCCCGAGCTCCAGCCCGGCCCGCCGTAGGCGTGGAACTGGGCGTGGGTAAAGTGGGCCCGGCGTCCGGCCAGAGCCCGCATGCTCGCGAGCGTCACTGCCACGTTGCCGGGCATGCCGAGGTTGTTGCAGTGTATGTGAACCGGATGCGGCAGACCAAGCTGATTGGCGGCGTCGGCAAGGGTTTCGAGTATGGCCCGAGGCGTGACGCCGTGGGTAGTAAGCGTCTCATCGAGGCTGTTGAGGTTCCGCTGGCCTGATTTCCACGCTTCAATGCCGCCCGGGTTCACGATCTTGATCGCGTACGCCCCGGTTGCTCCGAGAAGCCAGGCCGCATAGTCCCGGCTACGGCCCCGTTCGCCCGAGGCGATCAAACGGAGCAGATACTCGTCGTTTCCCATCAGGGCGAAGAATCCGCCGTCTACGCACGGCGTATCCTCCAGCTCTGCGTGGCTGTGGCGCGCCATGATCGGAGCAACCGCCGCATCGAAAACGGTTGTGTACCCCAGGCCTGCATACCGATAGCCGGTGGTAAAAGTGCTCGGGACGGTCCCTCCGGTGCCCGATCGAGCGGGCGCCCCGTCTTCGAGCAGCGGTGCCGGCGCAGGCTCGGCTGCGTGCTCCTCGGGAAGCAGGCGGCGGGCGTGATTGCAGCTCGAGCTTGCAAGATGGGAATGAATGTCCACACCGCCGGCCATGACGATCATGCCACCTGCGTCGAGGGTGGGTGCGCCATCGGGCAGAGCCGCTACCACGCGACCGTTCTCGATGCACACATCTCTTACTTCGCCGTCGATCCCATTAGTGGGGTCGTGCACCGCACCGCCGACGATGCGAAGCTGCTGTAACCCTTTCACGCGGGCTGACCCAGGAGCCGGATACCTTTCACGAGCCCTCCCAGAGCCTCTACAGTCGAGCGCTGGCCCCTGAGTGGCGGCCGAAGTGAAAGCGGCACTTCATCCATCCGGTATCCGGTGCCGCCGTCGTGAATGCCCGCCACGCCGGTGTCGATTGCCAAACGCGGGTTGAAGGATGCCTGGGTAGCCCGCGGCCCTATCGCGATGGTATCGATGCGCGCCAAAGCCGATGTGGTTCCTGCGCTGAAATCCGGTGAACCCACCACCAGCGCCGCGCTGAATCCGCCGGTTTCCAGACGGTTCAGCCCACGCAATCCGGGTTCATAGCGTGGATACCCTCGCGAATAATCCACCGCCATTGGGTATCCGGTCTGCCAGGTTAGCACCGATTCGGCGCCAGGGCGGTTGCCGCCGGCGCGAAGACTGCACAGGGCGGCTCGGGTAGGGCCATTGAGCGCCTGGGCCAGAGCTATCAGTCCTTCTACCCGGAGAGGGTTCCTTGGCTCTGCCGTTGGCTCGGCGTCATGAACCAGCACGGCGTAACGAGCGCCGGTCAATCTAGGGAGCAGGTCGGCGGCCTGCTTGAAAGGAGGAGGAAGCTCAGCTGGACGGCTGTCCCGCAGGGCCGCCCGCATCAGCGATAGTGCCCCTATCTCCTCCGATGCCTCTAGAGTGATTGTTGCGTCGGCGCCAGGCGGCGCCCTGTCGGCCCCGATGTTGACCGCGATCACGAACCGGCCCGCGCGGCCTTCCGGTATCCCGACACCGGGAGGCTCGGGAGCGTAGCGGCTGTGGAATCGGGGATAGCGCAGGACTGGGTCGACGCCCCAGAAGAGAAGGACGTCCGCTCGATTGCGGATCTCCCCCAGAGTAGCCGTGGCACGGCCCCGACGCTGTCCAGCCAGAAGGCCGGCTGCCGCTGTTTCTGAAGTGGCAGTGTCCACGGTGGCGTGCAGAAGATCGGCGAGCGCTATCGCGCTGCGCTGTGCCTGAGAGCTCAGATCCACTCCGACATAAACCAGCACGCGCCCCCGCGATCGAACCAGCATCTCGGCGGCTTCGGTGAGGGCTTCCTCCACCGCCACCGGCTGACCGCCGCGGAGCACCTGCCACGGCACCGAGCCGTCACCAAACCACGCCCTGCCGAGCGGGCAGGGTGGGCTTGTATCCACGATACGACCTTCGCGCACCGTGACGGCTATGTCGTCACAGCCGCAGCCACAGCCCAGGCAGGTGACTTGCTCCACCCGGTCGTCGGTCATGCCGCGCGTCGCTTTCTTGGCTCGACGGTGCGATAAACTCCCGCGGCGCGCCGTATCAGCAGCCTGCGGCAGGTCGCTGCATCGGTTCCGTGCGCGAACACGGTGCAGATCGGATGACCCCGGAGGATCTTCTCGCCGGGGCAGGGCACATCCGCGTAGGAGCCGTGCTCGACCCAGCTATGGGTATCGCCCATCGTCACGTTCCGCCTGGCGAACACAATTGCCTTTCCTTCGACGCCGACCGGGTCGAGGCATGGTTCCGGCAGGTTTCCCTGGCAGGCCCGGGCGTGCGCCTCGAAAATAGACAGACCGCGAATCCTCTCCACCAGCTCCATCGAGGCGGAATATCGAGGATTCACTTCGATCGGGTACGGCACTCCGCCGCGGGCTATGAAATCGATTCCGTTTACACCCACGAGGCCGAACTCTTCAGACACGGCAGCCACCAGCCTTTCGGCGGTCGCCAGCAGCTCCTTCTGTCCGGGAAAAAGGCTCGTGGCCGAACCGAGCAGACTTCCGCAGTAGCGAAAGCCGCCGGCTCCGAAAGCTGCTTCGCCCACCATTTGCCGGCTGAGGCCAAGCGGCACTGCACTCCGCCCGTCGGCGGCGAACACGATTGAACCCGGAACGCCTGCGATAACCTCCTGGAGATAATGAGTCCGGGGCACCGGCTGCCCGTGGCGCCACACCGCGGTGCCGTGGCCGCCGCCTGAGCGCCGAGGCTTGAGCAGCCACGAGCCCAACCTGTGCCGGTCCCGCGGCCGCGTTGCTCTCGTCTTCGGAGTCGGTAATAGTCGTCGTTGCAGGACCCGCATGAGTGCGAGTGGGTCGCGAACTCGAAGCAGCGTGGATGGCGGATTGCCCAACAGCTGACGATTGGTGGCGAGTCTACCTACCGCCGCGGGATAGTTCTCGAAATTAGAGGTATAGGCAACCATCTCTGCCGACACCCCCGCTGCCGTGGTGGCTGCAAGCATGGGAGTGTACCTGGTCCCGTATTCTGGCCGCAGGGCAATAACCTCGGCCACCCTGCGCAGATCGAGATCGGCGAAGGCATCCACCGCCGTCACCCGATAGCCCGCCCGCACGGCCGAGACCGCGAGAGCCCTGGTGGACACTCCGGCAATCAGCACCCGGGTGGGCTCGGACTTAGAGAC
>JACCRS010000213.1 GCA_013813435.1 Gemmatimonadales bacterium | reverse complement strand
ACGCCAATAATCTGTCTCGTAAGTTCCTGATGTTTCACTCAGTCCTCATCGGCGTTCATCCGTGGCCACATGGGCATTGAATCGGAAGTTAGGCAGCCTCACTGGACCCATTTGTATCAGTTAACTTTGAATCGTGACATTCCAGCGCAAACTGCTGCTCGGATTTTCGCTCATGGTCCTCCCCGCTCTGCTGGTCGGCGCCGAGGCGATTCGGAGCAACCTCCTGGAGCGCAGGGCGTTGCAGGCGCTGGGAGAGAGCATGGCTCGGACTCGGACCTATGCGGAGCTGGAGACCGCCATGTTCGACCAGACCGAGGTCATCTGGCGTTACCTGAGCGGAATGGACCCCACTGCAAAGCAAGAGTTCCGCCTGGCGGGTGAGGTGGTGGACTACTGGCAGAAGCGCTGGGCCGCTGAGCTTCACCCGGAGGAGATGCCGCTCGCCGAAAGCGTCCGCGGCATCCAACATCAGATTCAGACGGCAGCCGACACCATCTTCGGACTCTACGATTCGGGGCGGAAACAGGCTGCGTACATTATGGCCCAACAGGAAATGAAGGGTCGCCTCCAGCCCGCCCTCACTCAGCTCAATCGGGACATCTATCGTCGGGCCCGGGAGTCCAGCGTGCGGGGCGCCTACACCCGACTGGAGGAGATCCTCGCCACCCAGGAGCGCATCCTCCTGCTGATTGTAGTTCTAACGCTAGCGGCCGGACTACTCGGCTCCTGGCTGATCTCACGCAGTCTCGCCCGGCCGGTGAACGAGCTTACCCGGGCCATGGCGGTAGTGGGATCGGGCCGGCTCGACCATCCCATCGCCGCCAACTCCCGAGACGAGATCGGCGAGCTTGCCCGGGCATTTGTCCGCATGACCGAGCATCTAAGAAAGACCCAGGCTCAACTGGTCCAGTCCGAAAAGCTGGCCTCGATCGGCGAGATGGCGGCAGCGGTTGCGCACGGCCTGCGCAATCCACTGGCAAGCCTTCGTGCCGCGGCTCAGGTGGTTCGGCACCACCCGGGGTCCCCATCATCGGCCGAGCATCTCGACGCCATCATCGAGGAGGTTGATCGCCTCGACCGCCGCATCAGCCATCTGTTGAGCTTTTCCCGGCCCGCACCGTTCCACCCCCTGAGCGAGAGTGTTCCCCGCCTGGTCGAGGGCCTTTTGCCCGCGTTCGCGGAGCTGTTGAAGGAACGAGGAGTGGAGCTACAGGTCGATGTCCCATCCACTATCCCGGAGGTACGGGTCGACCCAATGCAGATCGAGCAGGCCCTGGTCGAGATCGTCTCCAATGCGCTCGACGCGATGCCACGGGGTGGGCGCCTCCGGATCAGCGCATCGCTGAATGGGAAGAACGAGTCGGGAGGAGGGGTCTCGATCGATATTGCCGATACCGGTGACGGTATCGCCCAGAGCGTCCTTCCGTCGGTGTGCGAGCCGTTCTTCACCACCCGGGCCGACGGCACCGGGCTGGGCCTTGCTATCGCCAAGCGGTATGTGGAGCAGAACGGCGGGCGGCTGGATATTACCAGCCGCCCGGGAGCCACCACCGTTCGGGTGCGGCTCCCCGTCTCGAGCCCTGAAGCCGGAATGCCGTCGTGATCGGTTCCACCGTGCTGATCGTGGATGACGAACGCACCCTGGCTCGGGCCATCAAGAGCTTCATGACCGAAGCCGGTTACCAAGCGGAAGTAGCAGATGACGCGGAGAAGGCGCTGGAACTGGTCGAGAGCCTCAGGCCCGATGTGGTCTTTGCCGACGTGCGTCTGCCCGGCATGAGCGGCATCGAACTGCTGCGTCGGATACGGGATTTCGATCCCGCTATACCGGTTGTCATCATGACCGCCCACGGAACCATCGAAGGCGCGGTCGAGGCAGTGAAGCTTGGCGCCTTCGACTACCTGAAGAAGCCCGTTGACCTGGAAGAGTTGAAGCTGTTGGCCGACCGCGCCCGTGAAACCGCCTTGCTGAAGCAGGAGCTGTTCTTCCATCGGCGTCGGGCGGCTGGCGGCGTCGCCCTTGCCGGCATTCTTGGCAGCTCTCCGGCCCTGCGCGCCCTGCTTGACCAGGTCCGCCAGATTGCCGCCCTGGACGACACGCCCCCGGTGTTGATCACTGGCGAGACCGGAACCGGCAAGGGGTTGGTGGCCCGCACCCTTCACAACTCCGGACCACGGGCGGCCAAGCCATTCATCGATGTCAACTGCACCGCCCTTCCGGCCAACCTGATGGAGGCCGAGCTCTTCGGCTACGAGCGCGGCGCCTTCACCGATGCCAAGGAGTCCAAAATCGGGTTGTTCGAGGCAGCCGAAGGGGGCTTTCTCTTCCTCGACGAGATAGGCGACCTGGAGCTTTCGCTCCAGGGAAAGCTGCTGCGCGCCATCGAAGAGCGTACCGTGCGGCGGGTGGGCGGAATCCGCGACCGCAAGGTCAACGTGCGGATTCTGGCGGCCACCAACCGGAATCTCGAGAAGGAGGTACAGCTGAACAGCTTCCGCCGCGATCTGTACTTTCGGCTCGCGGTAATTCTGCTCCACCTACCGCCGTTGCGCGAGCGAGGAAACGATGCGCTGGTTTTGGCGGAGCACTTCCTCCGCCGGTTCAGCGCCAAGTACGGAAAAGACGTGCACCGGATCGACGCACGGGCCCGTGAGGTGCTGCTGTCGTACCCATGGCCGGGAAATGTGCGCGAGTTGAGCCACGTCATCGAGCGGGCGGTGTTATGGAGTCGTGATGCTACCCTCAACGTGGAGCATCTCTCGGTATCGGCCCCGATGAAGGCGGGGCCGGATGAGAGTGACGGCGCTGTGGCAGCCGCGGGCATGCCATCCGAGAGTGCCGATCTGACGCAGGTCGAGCGCGCGATGATCGAACGCGCCATGCATGACGCGAACGGTAACCAGACCCAGGCGGCCCAGCGTCTCGGTATCAGCCGGGACACCCTACGGTACCGGCTCAAGAAGTTCGACATTCAGAGTGGGTGAAAAGACCCAGCCTGGTCCTTCCACCCACCTGGTCCCGGCCGGCTCCGCTTCTCTGCCTGTAAGCCCACGTCTTTCACCGGGGCCAACTTACCTCGCAATCGCCGGCCCGGCCTCCAGTTGGCACGGGCCCTGCCTTACCAAGGGCATGGTCGGGCCAGGTAAGGGGCCGACTGGGTGAAAGCACCCATGTATGACGATATCACCTACATCCAATGCGGAGCGACACCATGTCTTGGACCAAGCCTCAGGCGGAAGTTGTGGCCGTTACGATGGAAGTCACTGCCTACGTAGCAACGCTCTAGGCAGAGCTGAGATCAGGGGCCCGTGAAAGCGGGCCCCTCGGCTATTCACGTGCACATAGTTCTGCTTGGTACCGCCGCCGGCGGCGGCTTTCCGCAGTGGAACTGCTGGTGTCCCACCTGCCGTGCCGCGCGCTCTGCTCCTCATCGAGCGGCGCGCCGCAGGCAGTCCTCCACTGCCGTCAGCGTAGATGGGGAACGCTGGTTTCTCCTGAACGCCTCGCCTGACGTTCGTGAACAGGTCGACTGTCTTCCGGGGCCCACCCCAGCCGGAGTCCGCCACGTTCCGGTCGAAGGAATCGTTGCCACCGACGCTGAGCTGGACCACACTCTCGGCATCGTGCTCCTCCGGGAGGCCCGGCACCTCCAGCTCTTTGTCACCCGCGCCGTGAGACTGATTCTGGAACGGGACTCGCGGATACTCCCTATGACGCAGGCCTTCGCGCGCGTGGATGTACACGAGATGCAGCTGGGGCAGTCCATTCCCTTGCGTTACCGAAGCGGTGAATCCAGCGGAATTACGATCGAGCCGTTCCAGGTGCCGGCTGGCCCGCCGCGCTTTGCACGGGAGGAGAGCCCGGGGCATACTGTAGGCCTGATTCTCATGGACGAGGGCAGCGGTGGTTCGTGCGCCTACGTCCCCGGCTGTGGCGAGCTCGACCAGGCAATGCTTGACCGCATTGGTGAAACCGATCTTCTTCTCTTCGACGGCACCTTCTGGACCGATGACGAGTTGATTTCTCTCGGCATCGGCGACTCCCGGGCGCGGGAGATGGACCATCAGCCCATCTCCGGGGCAGACGGAAGTCTTTCCCAACTGGCAACGCTGTCGCGGCCGCGGAAAGTGTACACTCACATCAATAACACCAATCCAATGCTCCTCGAGGGCTCGCCCCAGCGGAGCTTAGTAGAACGGGCTGGGATCGAGGTCGGGTCCGACGGCATGAGCTTCTCTATCTGACCATGACCACGACACTCAGTGCTTCAGCTCTGGCAGCCCCGCCGCCGCCACCGATTCCCGAGCTCGACCGCCCGCTCGAAGCCAACGCGCTGGCGGAAGGGCTCCGTTCGTTCAGCACGTCGTACTACGCCAGGCACCCCTTTCACCAGCTCATGCACGAGGGCCGGCTCACAGCAGCGCAGCTCCAGGGCTGGGTGGCAAACCGCATGGTCTATCAACGCGCCATCCCTCGAAAGGATGCCGCCATCATCTCGAACTGCCCCGATCCTGACGTCAGACGGGAGTGGATACAGCGCATCGTCGATCACGATGGCACCGGGCCCCGCACCGGAGGTATCGAGCTGTGGACCCGGCTCGGTGCGGCGCTGGGTGTTCCTCGAGAAGAGATGGAAGACGAGCGCCACGTCTTGCCCGGGGTTCGGCTGGCCGCGGAATCGTACGTCACGTTCTGTAAGACCAGGCCGTGGATCGAGGCTGTCGCCTCGTCGCTGACCGAGCTGTTTGCTCCCGACCTGATGCGGAAGCGGATCGCCGCCTTTCCCGAACACTATCCCTGGATCAGGCCCGAAGCGCTGGAGTACTTCAAGAGCCGGCTGGTACAAGCGCCTCGCGACAGCCAGCAGGGCCTCCGCCTGGTCCAGCGGCACTGTACCAAGGTCGAGACCCAGCGGCGCGCGTTCCAGGCGTTGGCATTCAAGCTGGAGATGCTCTGGGTCATGATCGATACCATTCACCACGCGTACATCGACCAATGAGCCATATCGCTGACAATGCCCAGTTCGATGGACAATGCAGCTAGACCCCGACTCAGTCCCCAAACTTTGGCGTATGACGCGCCTGCAATTCGATCCGGTCCGGCAGCGCCCCGTGCTGCTCTACCCCGAGGGAGCTGTGCTGCTGAACGACACTGGCGCCGCGATCCTCGAGCTGTGCAACGGCAGCAACACGGTGGGGCAAATAGTGAGCATTCTGGCTGAGCGATACGGTGCGGATGTCAGCACGGACGTAAGCGAATATCTGAAGCTCATGGCGGAACGGGAGCTGATTCGTGCCTGACATCCCGACCACCCTGCTGGCCGAGCTGACCCACCGCTGCCCCCTGCACTGCCCCTACTGCTCCAATCCGTTGGAGCTGATCAGGGCCGAAAGTGAGCTTGCAACCGACGACTGGAAGCGGGTCTTCAGTGAGGCTCGTGCCCTCGGCGTTCTTCAGCTTGGCCTGTCGGGTGGCGAGCCGCTGCTTCGAAAGGATCTCGAGGAGCTGGCCGCGCATGCCAGAACCGAGGGTCTCTATTCCACCCTGGTCACATCCGGATTGGGACTGACACGCGCTCGCGCGGAGCGGCTCAAGGAAGGAGGTCTGGAGCACATTCAGATCTCCATACAGGACTCGGATCCGGAAGTCGCGGAGCGAATCGCGGGCGTGCGATCGGTCAAGCACAAACAGGCAGCCGCGGCGATCGTGCGCGAACTGGGCTTCGCTTTTACCGTCAACGTCGTCCTGCACCGTGCCAACCTCGATCGACTCGCTGAGATCATCGATCTGGCGGCCGATCTGGGTGCCGATCGCGTCGAGCTCGCCAATACCCAGTACTATGGCTGGGGACTGCGAAACCGGGCGTCTCTGATGCCGACGAGGGAGCAGGTCGAGCGCTCGCGCGAGACAGCGGAGCGGGCCATTCAACGGTACCGTGGCCGCATGCAGATCACCTATGTGCTGCCTGACTACTACGAGCTGTATCCCAAGCCCTGCTATGGGGGCTGGGGAAAGCTCTACCTCGTGGTTACCCCCAACGGCATGGTGCTGCCGTGTCACGGGGCAACCGGGATCACCACACTCCGATTCGATGACGTGCGAAGCCACTCGCTCGCATGGATCTGGCGTGAGTCCGAGGCGTTTCAGGCATTTCGGGGGGACAGTTGGATGAAGGAGCCATGCCGAACCTGCCCCCGAAAAACGGTGGATTTCGGAGGTTGCCGCTGCCAGGCCTTTGCCCTGACCGGAGACGCTGCCAACACCGACCCCGTCTGCACCCTCACCCCGCTGCGTCGAATCGTGGATGAGGCGCTCACCGAGCCGTCTGAGGAGATGCACGAGTACAGCTACCGGTACGTGGCAGGCGAGCCGCAGCAGGTGTGACCGGATCAGGCCCGGCCATCGAAACCGAGCGGCTGGGGCGCCACTACGGTACCGCGCTCGCGCTCGAGTCGCTGAACCTGGAGGTATCTGCCGGCACCGTGGTTGGACTGCTTGGGCCCAATGGGGCCGGTAAAACCACGGCGATGCTTCTGCTTGCTACCCTGCTCGCCCCCACCCGGGGGACAGCACGCATCTTCGGCCACGATATCGTCCGGGAGAAGCGTTACGTACGCCGACGGTTGGGTCTCGTCTTTCAAGAAACCAGCGTGGACGGGCTCCTCACCGTTCGGGAGAACCTCCTTTTCGCGGCGCGCCTGGCCGGTTTGGTTGGTCGCACTGCCCGTGAGTTGGTCGCTGAAGCCATCGAGCGCAACGGCCTAGGCACAGTTTCGACTACCCGGGCCGGCCAACTCTCCGGTGGTTGGCGTCGCCTTCTTGACATCACGCGCGCCGCTCTGCACCACCCCGATCTGCTCATTCTGGACGAGCCGACGGTGGGCCTCGATCCCGAGCATCGGGACCGGGTGTGGTCGCTGTTGGAAGCTCAGCGCCGGACACGGGGGGCCACCATTCTATTTTCAACCCACTACCTGGCCGAGGCCGAGTCATCTGACTGCGTAGTGCTCCTGTCGGCCGGCCGGGTCGTGGCGAGCGATACTCCTGCGGCCCTCCGGGCGACGATAGGTCAGGAGGTTGCAGAGATCGAAGGCCCGGGTGCCGAGCGCCTGGTCAAGGCTCTGCGTGGCCTCGGCGCCGCCGAGAGCAGCGTACGAACGGAGCGAGGGTTCCGGGTGGGGTTGCGAGAGTCGCGCGAAGCGGTTGTCGAGCTGGCGGGATCGGCACCTGGAATCGGGCGCTTCACCCTCCGGCCAGCAACGCTGGAGGACGTCTACTTCGCTAAAACCAGAACGACCAGCCACGGATGAACGGATAAGTGAGCACGCTCAGCGCCGTGTACGGCATCGTCGCTAGAGATCTGTTGCGGACAGTGCGGCAAAAGGGCCGACTGCTTGGCGGCATTGCGCGGCCATTCATGTGGCTGCTGCTGGTCGGCACCGGGTTCAACGCGATCGTGCGTGTCGGCGGCGGCATCTCCTATCAGGAGTTCGTCTACCCCGGCATCGTCGTTATGGCGGCGCTGTTCGGCGCCATGCTTATGGCTATCTCTACGGTCTACGATCGGGAGTTCGGAGTTCTGCGACTGATGCTGGCAAGCCCCGCCGGGGTGCCGGCCGTGCTGACCGGGAGGGTCCTGGCAGCGGCGCTCGTTGGCCTGATGCAAGGAGCCGTAGTGCTGGCCATGGCGCCGCTCTTCCTCACCGTCTCACCTGGCCGCATGGTAGCTGCAGTCGGTGCCCTGGCGCTCGGATCAGTCGTCAGCAGCGTGCTTGGCTTGTTGGTGGCGGCTCGGCTTCGCTCGGTGGAGAACTTCGCGGGCGTGATCAACGTGGTCTTGTTTCCGCTGCTCTTCGTGAGCGGAGCGCTGTACCCGACCACCGAAATGCCCCCGGCTCTCCGGTCTCTGGCTAGAATCAACCCCGTCACCTATCAAGTTGACCTGATGCGACACGCGCTCGGTCAGGGCGCGGAGTTCAGTGCCGCAACCGATGTGTTCGTCCTGATTCCTGCGGCTGTGGTGCTCTTCGTAGCGGCGAGCCTGCTGTTCGATCCCGAACAAAGATTCACTGGCCGCCGGAATCGGGACCGCAACCAGTCGGCCTGAGATCTCTGACCAGCGTGATCCGCTGTTCTACCTTGGAGCGAACCGCCTGCCGAACCGCCCGGCTCGGGGGCACGGTTGTCTCCACCACTACGGTTCGGTCGCGTCGCATCAGACCCCGGAGTGGGTGCCAGACGAATTGGCCCCGCTCATCGCTCTTCTGCTGGATCTTGAGCGGGAGCGAATCGGCCGGTGTGGGTACCGCCTGAGCCGCGCCCCGCTGCTGCAGCGAGAAGCGATGCAGGAGCCCATCCGAACTCGCGCTGTCCGGCAGCCGCCGGATGGTAAGGCCTGATGAATCGCTCCAGCTTTCTCCCTGGCCCAAGGGTCGCCTCGCCAAAGGAGGGAAGAAGTCGTCGAGCGCATGGCCCATCCCGGCCACCTCGGCTACTTCGTCGGGCACGAAGGGATGGACCCGGGCAGCGTAATGACCGGTCAGGCTCAGCGTTCCGCGATAACGCCCGCCGAGCAGTCCGTCGGTGTCAGGGCTGATTGCCGTCTCCTCGGAACGGCGCGTGATTGTCAGCGTATCGAGCCATCCTTCCAGCGCCACCTGCTCGCCCATTTGACCGGCCCGGAACTGCCAGCTCCCCCGGCGCGCCGAAGTCTGGCGGCGGGTCCGCCCGCCCGATTCGGTCAGGATTCTGGATTCGCCTAATTCCAGAAACCTGGCGCAGTCCAGCTGCCCGGCGGTGTACCTGATCGCGGCTTCCTGGGCCGCCGCGGGCCGGTCCGCTAAAAGCAGGAGGGCCAAGGCCATGAGGATAGCATTGCCGGCGTTAGCCGAAGGGACCAGCCGTTGTGCAGCTCGCACATCTCTTGCTGGTGCCAAGCGGCCTGATCTACGGGAGAGCGCGATGCATTTCGACCGGCTGAGTGCCATTCTACACCAGCTCCGGCTGGATCTGCGGGAACAGAACGCCCGGCATAAGGAGCGGAGGGCGCTCCGCGTGCTCGGCCAGGCCGCGGCCCTGACCGGCTCGCCGGACGACTATAACGTGCTCGAGTTGGTTACGGGGGTCCGCCAGGGCCACCACAGCGTCGACGCTCTCAGCCGGGAAACAACTGCTTCCCTGGAAGCCGACAGAGCTGATTACATCGCATCGGCGGCATGGATGCGTCCCGTGGTGGTGCTTCGGGGACTCTGTACCCGAGCCGTCCTGCGCCATCGGATCATGCTGGAGCGCCGGGCGCTGGGGACGCCTGAGGAAGCCATCGGCGCAGCCGCCGCCAATCAGCCGTTGGCGTTTGCCCGCCATCCTGACCAGGTGAAGTCGGTGGTGGATGCACGAGCGGAACTGCGCAGACTGCTGGAAGAACGCAAGCGACTGCTGGAACCGTTCGGGGGATCGGCACTGCCGAACTGGTTCCCCCATCTGCATCGGGAAAGCACCGTACTCGGCCGGGCGCTCTGGCTTCAGTTCAAGCCCAATGTCCTTCCCCGAGGCTCGGCCCTGGCGGGACTGGCGGTGGGTTGGTGGCTGGCTAATACCTACACCGATTCCTAGTTTCGTTCTGTGCTCCAGTCCCTCGGCATTGGCGGCGGTGGGAAGCGGGTCGTGAGCGGGGACAGCTACAAGGCCATGATGTTCTGGCTCCCTATGCTTGGGGCGGCAGTCTTTGCCTACCTGGCTGACCGGGCGCACTTCCTAGTTCAACGCCGCTACAGCCGCACTACTCCTCCAGCATGAACGGGTAGCGGTAATCTCTCGGGGGGCTCAGCGTCTCCTTGATGCTGCGAGGCGAGACCCACCTGAGCAGATTCAATATTGACCCCGCCTTGTCGTTGGTTCCGCTGGCCCGAGCCCCTCCAAACGGCTGTTGACCCACCACCGCACCGGTCGGTTTGTCGTTGATGTAGTAGTTGCCGGCGGCCTGCCGCAGAGACCGATCGGCTTCAGCCAGCGCCTGCCGGTCCCGCGCGAATACCGCCCCGGTCAGGGCGTAGGGACTGGTCTCATCAACCAACTTGAGAGTCTCGCGCCAGCGTGCCGCAGGATAGACATGCGTGGTGAGGACCGGCCCGAAGATTTCCTCGCACATCAGGCGGTATGCAGGGTCCTCGACCTGAAGCAACGTGGGCTGGACGAAGAATCCCACCGAATCATCGGCGCCGCCGCCGGCCAGTATCGTCACCCCTTTGTCGCGCTTGGCTGCATCGAGATGATCTTTGAGCTTGGTGAAAGAGCGCCGATCGATGACCGCGCCCATGAAGTTCCGGAAGTCGGCCACGTCTCCCATCCGAATATCCTCGATCATACCAACAGCCCGGTCTCGTACTGCCGGCCATATCGTATCCGGGATGTAGGCCCGGGACGCGGCGCTGCACTTCTGGCCCTGGTACTCGTAGGCTCCCCGGACCATCGCCACCGCCAGCGCGTCTACGTCGGCGCTCGGGTGGGCCAGGATGAAGTCCTTGCCGCCGGTCTCGCCCACGACGCGGGGATAACCGGCGTAGCCCTCCAGGTTGGTGGCCACCGATCGCCAGAGGCTCTGAAAAACCGGGGTGGATCCGGTGAAGTGGATGCCGGCAAGCTGCCGGTGGGACAGGAGTGCCTGGCTGACCTCCACGGCATTGCCGGGCAGGAAGTTGATGACACCCGGGGGCAGTCCGGCCTCCTCCAGCAGCTTGAAAAAATGCCAGTTGCTCAGCGAGGCGCTCGCCGCCGGCTTCCACACCACCGCATTGCCCATCAGGGCGGGAGCGGCCGGGAGGTTTCCCCCGATAGCGGTGAAGTTGAACGGAGTGATGGCGTAGACAAATCCCTCGAGCGGCCGGTGATCCATGCGGTTCCAGACCCCGGGCGAGGAATCGGGCTGCTCGTGATAGATCCGCTCAGCGAAGTGCACGTTGAACCGGAGGAAGTCGATCAGCTCGCAGGCACTGTCGATCTCAGCCTGGTAAGCCGTCTTGCTCTGGCCCAGCATGGTGGCGGCGTTCAGGAGCTGCCGATGAGTTCCAGCCAGGAGCTCGGCGGCCCTGAGGAAAACGGCGGCTCGATCCTCGAAACGCCAGTTACCCCAGTCCCGCTGGGCCTCGGCCGCTGCCTTTACCGCCGCGTCAATGGTCTTGCGGTCGGCCTGATGCACCCGGGCCAGCACCCGCTGGTGGCAATGGGGCGACACCACATTCTGGGTTACCCCGGTGCGCACTTCCCGCCCACCCACAACAGCTGGAATCTCAACCTGTTGCGAACCGACGGCGGCCAGCCCGGACTTCAGTGCCGCTCGTTCGGGAGTTCCCGGGGCGTAGCTCAGCACTGGCTCGTTCAGTGGCTTGGGGATGTTCCAGATACCGCTCATCACTTCACCGGAGGTGTAGGTCCGGCAAAGATAATCAGAACAGTCCTGCCGGCGGACGCTCGGGCCCACCCAGCTCGGGCTCGTCCAGCAGCTGGAAACCGTTGCTCTTGAGAATGGCCTGGCCGGCCGGAGAGAAGATGAAGCGAACGAACTTATGAGCCGTTGCTGGGTGCGGAGCCTGCCTCGGGATCGTCAGGGCATAGACGATGGGCTCGCCCCGGAACTCCAGGCTATCGCCGCCGGCCAGGCTGGCGCCGGGAAGCCGCACCAGCGCCTGGCGGTACCACCGGGCCAGGCTGGGGTCGCTCAAATCGATTTCCGGCGGGAGGTCGACGTAGCGGAGTCCGGTGGCCTTGGCGATGGAGGCATACGACCAGGAATAATCCAGCTCGCCCGCCTGCACCAACGCCGTCAGATCCGCCTCCTTGGCCCGCATGTATCTCGGCGGCATGGCACGCTCCAGTCTCGCCGCGAGCCCGGGCTGCCGGTAGAACTTCTCTGCCAGCTGAAGCGCCATGAGAGTGCGATAGCCGTTCGGATCCAGAACCGGGTTCGATCGGCCCGAGCGCACCCCCGGGCGAAGGAGCACCTGCCACCAGTTCTGTTCGTTGATTTCGCCGGCGCCGATGGATTCCCTGGTGTAAATGAGCACCATGGAGTTGCGGGCGAACGTCGCAAACCAGCCCGCGTGTTGGGGCACCAGTAGCTGGGAGACTACCCCGTAATCGGCCACCCCTATAACGTCGGGAATCTTGCCCAGCTCGGTGAGCTTGCGAGCCGCTTCCAGGCTGCCGGAATTCTCCTGCGCCGGGGTCACTTCTGGGTATTTGGCTTTGAACGCGCGCAGCAGCTCGTTGAAGGGCTTCGCCAGACTCCCGGCGTTGAACACCACCAGCGGCCCAGCCAGATTGGTCTGAGCTCTCGCCGGAGTCGCGCCAGCAGCGAACACGAGAAACAGCTGCAGCAGCACTCGTACTCCGCACTTCGAAGGTTTAATTTCGGGCATGGTATCGTGGGCCTTGGCACCCACCTCAGCTCGGTGATGTGGAATGATGCGCTCCTTTGCTATGGCGATGCTGGCTGTGGCGCTCGCGTCCTGCCGGGACTACGATCTGAGCTCCCGCCTCACCGACCAGTCTGGCCTGATCCCACCCGACCAATTCGCCCGGTACGGGCGCGAGCAGGCCCAGGCGATGGCCATAGCCAGAGAATACGGTCACGCCGGGGACGGGGAGTCTCTCGAAGATCTTGCCGCGCAGGCAGGAACCGCCACCAGCTATGCCCGCACCTTGCCCGACGTCCGGGACGCCGGTGCGGATCCTCCAGGATTTCGTCAAACGATGCGGTTCGGTAGCGGCTGGCTGACGATGGTAACGCCGGTCGACGATGGCAAGCGCGGCGCCCAAACACCGGGGCTGCCAGCCGAGGCCACCCCTGCTACGGGACGTTAGTACCGGTCAATATAACTCTGGGAGTTTTCCAGAAACCGCCGCAGTGCCAAGGGAGCCGCGCACCTCGAACGCTGTCGTGCCAACAGCTCCAGGAAAGCCCGGTCGCAGCAATATGCGGTATTACAGTGAGGGCAGCTCGTGAGGTGTGACCGTACCGCCGTTGCCTCGTCCGGACCGAGCTCCTGGTCCAGAAACTCCCAAAGACGAAACAGGGCATCCTCACATCTCATTACGCTCAACCCCCACGTAGAACCTTCCCGCTGTCACACACATCTGTCGGAACAGCGTAACCTGCCACCGGGTTCCGCAGCAGCCGCCACGAACCGGTGGAACGATGGGATGAGTCCGGATTGACCCGGCGCGGAAAGTTCCTGACCCTGCTCGCGGTGGTGGCCTTTGCCGGCTTCCTGCTGTGGTCCACCCTCTCATCACAGCGGGTAGAGTGCAGCGTAGCAGTGGCCTTCAGCGGTAGTGAGGGCAGCGGTAGTGCGTCGGCGTCGTCGGAGGAAGACGCCCTGCGCGAAGCCCAGGTGGCTGCCTGCGGTCCCCTGAGCAGAAGCATGAACGATCGGATCGCGTGCAGCAGGACTCCGCCGGTGAGTCGGCAGTGCCGGACCCTCTAGGGGAGGGCGGGAAAGCCGGGAAAGATGGTTCGAGTCCTTCCCGTCCTTCCCGTCTTTCCCGATTTCCCCATCCCCTGGCTCTTATGGTGGCCTGTATCCTGGTAGCCGCCGCAATGACCTGGGTGCTGCCGGCGGGGCAGTATGAGAGGCGGGAGGACGCCGCCACCGGGCGAAGCGTGGTGGTTCCGGGTACCTACGCGCGGCTGGAGTCTCAGCCGGTGGGGGCGTTCGGGGCGGTGATCGCCATACCGAAGGGGATAGTGGACGCCGCGTCGGTGATCGCCCTGATCTTTCTGATCGGCGGCAGCTTCACCGTGGTCGAACGTACCGGCACCTTCCTGCGCCTGGTCAACGTCCTGGTCCGCCGGCTGAAGGGACGCGGGCTGCTGGTCATTCCGGTGGCGAGTGTGGCGTTCGCCCTGGGTGGGATCATGATGCAGATGCAGGAAGAGCTGATCGCCTTCGTACCGGTGCTTCTGCTACTCACCCGCCAGCTCGGCTTCACCGCCGTGACCGCCGTGGCCATGAGCCTGGGAGCCGCAGCCGTGGGAGCGGCCTTCAGCCCGGTGAACCCGTTTCAAGTGATCATCGCCCAGAAAGTCGCCGAGCTGCCTACCGGGTCCGGTCTCGGTTTTCGCTTGGCTTTTCTGGTCCCGGCGCTGGGATTCTGGATTCTTGGAACCATGTACTACGCTCGCCGGACCCGGACCACACCCGAGACGTTGCCTGCTGACAACAGCGTTCCGCTCGACTGGCGGGATATCACAGTATTGCTTGCCATAATCGGGGCCTTCGGCATCTACTTCTACGGCGCGCAACGACTTGAATGGGAATTCAACGAGCTGGCCGCACTCTTCTTCGTGATAGGGGTACTGGCTGGTATGCTGGGCGGGATGGGCATCGGGAAAACTACCGAGGCCTTTGTGGACGGCTTTCGGTCCATGGCCCTGGCAGCTCTCCTGGTAGGCTTTGCTCGCGCCATTTATGTGGTGCTCAACGAAGGCCAGATTGTGGACACGATCGTGCACGGGCTCTTCACACCGATCGCCGGGCTCCCACCCACTTTCTCTGCCCTCGGCATGATGGTGCTGCAAGTGGGAATGCACGTGCCGGTGCCCAGCACCAGTAGCCAGGCTGTGCTCACGCTACCTCTACTCATTCCCCTTTCCGACCTGGTCGGTCTTTCGCGCCAGGTTACGGTGCTCGCGTATCAGTATGGAGCGGGGGTGGGCGATGTAATCATACCCACCAATGGCGCTTTGATGGCCATGCTGGCTGCGGCCGGGGTCCGCTACGAGGACTGGTTCCGGTTCGCTATGCCGATGTACCTCGGTGTTATGGCGTTGGCCGCGATCGCCCTGGTAACCGCCGTAGCCACCGGCCTTCGCTGAAACAGCTGCCACCGCCCAGCTACTGTGCGGTAAGACCCTCCAAGACCTTCATATCCGCCATGCCTACGTGCCGGCCCTTCTCCTTGCCGCCCTGAAAAGAAATGAGCGTAGGAATGCCGCGGATTCCGAATCGGGCCGCGGTAGCTGGATTGGCGTCGGTATCGAGCTTGAGCACCAGCGCCTCACCGGCCCGCTTCTCGGCGAACTCGTCCAGGGTCGGCGCCATAGCCTTGCAGGGCCCGCACCAGTCGGCATAGAAGTCGACCAGCACCGGGACGCTTGACCCGGTTATCGTTCGTTCAAAGTCCTGGTCTGTCACCTTCTGCGGGCGGTCGAGCCGGAGCGGCTTGCTACACCTGGCGCACTTGGGGCCGGACGAGAGCCGGGTTAGATCCACCCGATTGGCAGCGGAGCAGAACAGACATTGCACTATGACCGGACGGGCGGGTTGAACCGTAGCTGTGGACATGAGCACGCCTCACTTGAAGTGCGGACGCAGGACGCGTCCAGGCTGAAAATTAGCCACACCAAAGTTCAAGGCAATGCAAGCTGGGAGCTATCTAGTTGCCACTGACCGTGGTGACCACCTTCACAGACAAAAGACGTCAAGCATGGCATTAGTGTTGCGGGCGAACGGATGGGAGTCTCCCATCGGAAGGCGGGTGGCAAATGAGTGAGTTGACGATACGTGACATGGAACAGGACGAGGACTTCGCGGCCTGGTTTTCCGAGATCCTGGAGCAGGAGGAAGACCCGGGCGGCTGGTCCAACGCGACCGACGAACGGTACTTGATCCTGAGCAACGAGATCGGAGACTGGATCGGGGGTCTCCGGTTCTGGCTCCGCGGGGGCGTGGCCCACCTCGCCGACGTCGTTGTCCTGCCCCAGGAGCGCCATCAGGGTCACGCCCACCGCCTGCTGTTGGCCTTCGAGGAACGCGCCACGGAATCGGGAGCCCACCTGGCCGAGTTCTGGACCGACGACTCCCGCTCTGAATCCCTGCTGGCCGCCTTCGGCTGGCGTCGCATCTTCGTGCGCAACGGCTACTTGGGTCGCCGCACCTGGATGCTCATGGAGAAGCAGCTAGAGACCCCCGGCACCTAGTACCAAACCGCCCGAGTAGCACTCACAGGACCGGCGCCACTATCTTGGGAGGCTGGTTCTGTCCCACTTACGCAGGCCTCCAATCGTTTTAGGGTACTCATGGGCATCGCCACCGAACCCGAGCGTGAACTCTACTCGAAGATCGAGGTCCTTCAGGATCTCGAAGAAAAGGTCGGGGAGTTGATGGAGGTGCACGAGCGGAAACGTGAGCTTTGGTTTCCCTCAGACCTCATGGGGCCTGGTCCCGACGAATCTCCCGATGCGCATATGGCGGAGCTTCGAGCCCAGGCTGCCGGCATCCCGGATCACGCGCGCGCGGCTCTGGCCTTGAATCTCCTGACGGAAGAGGGCTTGCCCCACTTCCACCGCCTCCTGGCGGTGTACCTCGGAGATGAGAGCTTCTGGAGAAAGTGGAACAACCTCTGGACCGCCGAAGAGGACCGCCACGGGCAGGTGCTCCATGACTACGCCCGCGACACCCGCCTGCTACAGCAGAGAAAGCTGGAGGAGATGCAGTTCGAGTACCTGCGCGCCGGGTTCCACCCGGCCTGGGACAAGGACCCTTACCGTGTGTTTGCCTACACTACTGTCCAGGAGCGGGCCACCCAGTTCTCTCACAGCGAAACGGGAAAGATCGTGGCGGAGTACGAGCCCCGGCTCGGTGTGATCCTCAGTCAGGTGGCCAAAGAGGAGGCGCGGCACTACACGTTCTACCGCACCGTCTTCGAGGAAATCCTCAAGCGCGACCCGGACCAGGCCCTGCACTCGGCCTCGTTCATTCTCCCTGCCATCGACATGCCCGGTGTCACCATGCCCGGCTTCAAGGAGCTGGCCGACGTCATCCGCCGCTCCGGAATCTACGGACCGCGCGACTACCTCCGGATCGTTCAGGAACAGATCCGCTACTGGAAGATCGACAACCTGGATGGGCTCGGCGAGCTGGGGCGCAAGGCGCAGGAAAAGATCCTGGGAATTCCGGCCCGCCTCAAGCGCATTGCCGATCACATGGAGACCAAGAGCAAGGGCAAGACTTTCAGCTTCGAGGTTGTGTTCAACCGCGAATTCGCTATGGAATGAGTGGCCGGTCCATCTGGCTCTTCCCGCTTTGCCTGGCGTGTGTGGCCGCAGACTGTGGCTCGGGTGCAGCCGACAAGCCTCGAGCAGCGGACCCGGAAGACAACCTCCCTGCCGACCTGAAGGACGCCCACACGCTCGGCGCCGAGATATATGATTTGATCGATCGAGCCGTGGCGTACCGTTCGTCACACCGGGGCCGTCCTGCCGCCAGCCTGACCCAGATGGGCATCGAGAGTCTCACCCCAACCACCGTGCGGCGCATGGTGAACCTCCAGCGCGAACCGGTCATTACGGTGGCGTATCGCCGTCCCGAGAAGCGGGAGATCGTTTCCTGCCGTGGCGACAGCGGGATCCTGGCCGAGGCCACCACGAACGGCGGACGCTTTACCCTCATGTGCACCTCCGGCTCGGGTGCCCAACGTCCAATGGAGGTGGGAGAGCTACCAGAACCCTGAGCTGCCCCCAGACGTCAAATGTCCTTCTTAGCCGTTCTCTACCTTACGGTCCGCGCTCTCGTCATAGTGGCTCTTCTATACGCCTCTCTGGTTGCGCTCAGCCATTGGGCGGTGCGTAGCCGCCGCCTCAATCCTTTCGGCGCCTGGCCCCGCTTCATGCGCAAGGTCAGCGACCCGGTACTCGAGCCGTTGGAACGCCGGATCCTCCGATCCGGCGGCAACCCGCAGACCGCCCCGCTCTGGCTGCTCGGCATAGTCATCGGTGGCGGGCTCTTGCTGCTGAGCCTTACGAGCTGGCTGATCGGCACGGTGGCAACCCTGTTGATGGTTGCCGATGGTGGGCCACGGGTGTGGATCCGCATGCTGGTCGGAGCGATCTTTACCCTTCTCATGACCGCCATCCTCATTCGCGTCATCGGGTCCTGGCTGGGCATGGGTCCCTACCGAAAGTGGATGCGCCCGTTTTACCTCCTGACTGATTGGCTCATCGATCCCATCCGAAAGATCCTGCCGCCATTCGGCATGATCGATTTCAGTCCGATGGTGGCCTGGCTGGTATTGTACGTGGTGCGGGGGTTCGTGATGGGGGTGCTGTGAGGAGTCAGGAGTCAGCAGTCGGGAGTCGGGAGCTAAAAGTCAGGAGTCTGAGAGTCATTGCTTGTGAGCGACACGAAACGAGCGGATTAGCCCATTGAGCATCCTGCTGATCTCCGGGGGATCTCCATCCAGTTTAGTCCAGACACCCGGTGTCACGTATCCAAGTTCACGCGATAGCAGTAGTTGACACTCGAGTTCGCGCACTGATCCACGGGCGATTTTGAGAAATCTCGTTAGCTCTCGATCGCCTCTTCTCCCGCAGCCCTCAGCGATGTTGGAGACGACCGAGACCGCAGCACGTCTCATCTGAGCTCCCAACCCGTAGCGCTCTCGGATAGGAAAGCTTTCCGTTGACTGTAAATTCGCAGAGCAAGACGATGGGCCCGCTGCCAAACCGTGAGCTGCCGAAAGTCTCCCATTGGTTCAAGATGCACGTGGGGCCAGGGAGACCCATACCAATTCACCGCTCACGAAATGATACGGAGCCCGACTCCCGACTCCCGACTTGCTGCGATCGACAGGCTTGGTTAACTTAAGACCACGTAAAAACTGATCCCGTGGCGATTTGCGCTGATTGCGGCCACGTTAAACAA